>JBAXBT010000121.1:0-4786 GCA_037141875.1 Candidatus Riflemargulisbacteria bacterium | reverse complement strand
CGATAATCACTCTTCACTGACTCGTCTTGCTGATCTTTCAGTGATTCTTCAATCTCTTCTGCTATATCTTTCTCAGTTGCTTCAATAGCTTCTGTCTTTGCTATTGCTTCTAATCCCAGCCTAAGCATGACGGTGTCTCTAGCTTCCTTCTCATATTCTTTTCGTAAATCTTCCATCGACTTCTGAACAATATTAAGATAACTTTCTAATCCCATATTATACATACGAAGACCGTTTTCCATTCTTTTTAATAAATAATCAATCTCTCTTTCAAGCATTATCTGTGGCACATCAACCTTAACATTTTCGATAACCCATTTAGAGACATCTTCCTTAAGTTTATCTTCCGAAGAAAGCTCCATACTGGCCTTTAGCTTTTCCTCTGTTTCTTTTTTAAACTCCGACACAGTTTTGCTTTCTGTTTTTTCTGCAATAAACTCATCAGTAATTTTTGGAATCTTTGCAGACTTTACTTTATTTATCTTAACAGTAAATTCTACTGATTTATTCGCTATCTCCTTGTTAGGTGTATCCTTAGGGAATTCAATTGAAAAAACCTTTTCATCATTGGCACATAGACCGTAAATTGCCTCATCAAACTTAGGTCCTACAATACTCTTTCCGGCCTTAAATACATCGCTCTCTCTTGTCCAAGGAGCGTAGATTTCTGAACCAATACTTGCGGAAATATTAGCTGTAACTAAATCGCCTTCCTTTAGCTTCGCTTGCTCATCTAAATCATATTCTATATGCTTCTCTGCAAGTAGCTCGATTTCTTTCTGAACATCAGCATCAGTTACCTTGCCTATCTCTTTTTCTAACTTAATTCCTTTATATTTAACTATCTTTGCCTCTGGTTTAACCTCAACTGATAGCTTAATTTTAATTGGAAGATCTTCTTCTAACTGGATAATATCAAGATCTTTTGGTTGATCGATAACTTGAAGCTTCTGCTCATCAATAATAGATGGATATTTAAAATTAAGCATTTCAATTAACGCATCGAAATCTAATCTTTCTTTACCATAATAACTAATAAAAATTCCCTTAGGAGCTTTACCTTTTCTAAACCCTGGTATTTTAAGGTTCTTAACTTCTTTTTTATATTTAATATCAATAAAACTTGCTAGTTCTGAAAAATTTTCTTCCAACTCAAGCGTAACTAAACTACCTTCTTTTTTAAGATCATTAACTTTCATTTAAAATCATCGCCTCCTATTTATAAACAATTCTATCACGGTTTATCGGATTGAGAAATCTTGAAGCAAGAATTTGGTGAGTCATCTGCATTATTTCAACGATAACTTCACATGTTCAATAAAATAATTAGCGTTAATACACACCACACTAACTTTATAGAAGCAATTAATGTTGTCGCAAAACTTATTCTTGCGATTGAAGGCTCAGAGGACATAGAGGTTATCCTCGATGCTATTAAAAGCCATGATTTTAAACAAAAACTATTTTTCTGCGACGAAGAAGGTATGCCTTTAGATCTAGCGATAGCATGGAAAGCACTCGGAGCTTCAACTTCTAAAAAAGAAGAAAAGCTAATATTGGCAAAATACACAAACTCATTCTATGACCATAAAAAGGAAAAAGCAGTTAGTGAATGGATAATATTTGGTCTTATGCAAGGACACTGGCCTATTTATGAAAAATTTAAAACACTAGTTGATACCCAAGGTTTAGCAGAGGCGAAACAAATTCTGACACTACATCAAAAAGCTGTGTCTCTATCGAAAACACTCGAGGCGGAATATCCATTGGAGAAAAGAACTAAATTAAACAAAAAAGACTTGGAACTTTTCTACATTAATCGATGCTTTTTAGGATACATAACTTCTATTACTGATTTAGAAAAATTCATCAAAGCTGCTACTGCGTTTCTTAAGAGACATCAATAAAAAAGGGCATCTTTCGATGCCCTTTTTGTATATAAATACTAAAATCAATAATTAAAGCAAAAACAACATTTCTGAATAAGTTGGCATTGGCCAATAATCAGCGCCTACCATCTTTTCTAAAGTATCAACTGTTTTTCTTAGCTCTGCTTGTGCAACAAACACTTTGTCTCTATATATTCCTGCTTGTTTTTCAGCGTCTCCATGAGCTGAGTGAGCCTTTTCAATAGCTTTTTCTAACACTTCTGTTTTCTTGAACATTTCTCCAAGTAAAGAATTCAAAGTTTTCACTTGCTCTTCTACTGCTGGATTCTTAAGGCCAACTGATTCAATGCTTCCTAAAGTTGCTATCTGATCAGCTAAAAATTGACTTACAGCTGGGATAACTGACCTTTTTACCATATGTACTGAAGTTAATCCTTCAATATTAATAGTTTTCGCATATCTTTCTAAGTAAACTTCATATCTAGCTTCAAGTTCTCTTTTTGATAATACTTTGTATTTTTCAAAAACCTTAATAGTTTCAGGTTTCACAAAAGCTTTTAAAGCATCAACTGTATTTTTTACATTTGGTAATCCTCTTTTTTCTGCTTCAACTACCCATGCTTCTCCGTATCCATCGCCATTAAAAATAATTTTCTTATGCTTTTTAATTAGCCTAACTAAAATTTCTTGAATACCTTTGTCTTTGTTCTGTGCTGCTTCTACTTCAGTAGCTATATCATCTAAAATCTTAGCAACTGTTGTATTTAAAACATAGTTTGGACATGCAACAGAAGCAGTTGACCCAACCATTCTGAACTCGAACTTATTGCCTGTGAAAGCAAATGGAGATGTTCTGTTTCTATCTGTATTATCTACAGGAATTGTAGGCAATGTCTTTACATTCATCAACAACTTACCTTTGTCCTTAGAGGCACTAAATACACCCTTTTCGATTCCTTCGAAAATCTCAGATAACTGTCTGCCTAAGTATACAGAAATAATTGCAGGAGGAGCCTCGTTTGCACCTAGACGGTGATCATTACCAGGATTTGCAGCAGATGCTCTTAATAAATCAGAGTATTCATTAACTGCAGAAATCGTCGCAATTAAGAATACTAAAAACTGTAAATTATCATGTGGATTATCTCCAGGCTCTAGCATATTCTGTCCGTCATTAGATGCTAATGACCAATTATTATGCTTACCAGAACCATTTATTCCAGCATATGGTTTTTCGTGTAGTAAACACACTAAATCATGTCTTAAAGCAATGTTTGTTAATGCTTCCATAACTAAATGATTATGGTCTGTCGCAACGTTAGTTGTACCATAAACTACTGCTATTTCGAACTGACATGGAGCTACTTCATTGTGCTTTGTTTTTGCGTTTACGCCTAACTTCCACAATACTTCATCAACTTCGTGCATGTAGGCAGCAACTCTTTCCTTAATTGCACCAAAATAATGATCTTCTAGCTCTTGTCCTTTTGGAGCAGGTGCACCAAATAATGTTCTTCCCGAAGTAATAAGGTCTAATCTTTGTTCAAAAAATGACTTATCAATTAAAAAATATTCTTGCTCAGGACCAACGGTTGAAGTAACTCTTGTTGCTTTATCATTTCCAAATATTTTAAGAATTCTTAAGGCTTGCTCATTAATGGCCTCCATAGATCTTAGTAATGGAGTCTTATTATCTAGTGCTTCACCAGTATAAGAATAAAAAGCTGTTGGAATACATAGAGTATATGATTGACCATCATCTCTTAAGAAAGCTGGAGAAGTACAATCCCATGCTGTATATCCTCTTGCTTCGAAAGTTGCTCTAATTCCACCACTTGGGAAAGAAGAAGCATCTGGCTCTCCTTTTATAAGCTCTTTACCACTAAACTCTAGCACCATTCCTTTTCCACTATCTACTGGATTAATAAAAGAATCGTGTTTCTCTGCTGTTGTACCTGTTAGTGGTTGAAACCAATGAGTAAAGTGGGTTGCACCTTTCTCAAGCGCCCAATCCTTCATAGCGTTGGCGACTACGCCAGCGATTGATGCATCTATTACATCGCCTTCACTAATCGTTTTTCTTAACTTCTTATAAACATCCTTTGGTAATCTTGCTTGCATTACCTCATCATTAAAAACTAATTCTCCAAAACCATATAAAGCATTTTCCTGTTTCATAATTTTATCTCCTTATATTAAAAATATACTTCACTGTATAACAAGCATACCACATTGTATTCTTTATTATATTGGCTTGTATTATATTACTTCAGCACCAAAAGCGTCAAACTATTTGTTTGTTTATAGGACAAATACTGTCATTTTGCGTGACACATAAAGACTTAAGCATAATGTTTCCAGCAAATTTACAACAAAATACATAAAAATCAAATAAATTACTCTACGAGCAATAAAAATACAGTTCATCTATAACTTTGACTAAAATCATTAATAAAAATATAATTACTAAATAATGAAAAAAGATGATAATTTTAATCTACTAATTAATTTCCTAACAAATAAATTCAGTTATTCAATATTGTCTCTTATTAAACACAATAGCGACATCCTCCACAAAGAAAACAGGTCCAAGTTCAACCTGCTTATTATAATGAAAGATAATTTCGAATTTAAACAATTCTACAAAGAGCTTCTTGAGGCTAAGGCTATTTACAAAATATTCTTACAAACCGACATCCTTATATTAAAGCAAAAGGAAATCAAAGATTCATGTGATATTTTCCCTATAGAGTACTTAGAAATGATAGATTCAGAAGAACCCTTGTATGGGAAAAAGCTTTCAGAACTTATCACCATAGAAAATACTAACTTACGGTTACAAGTAGAATCTAACATTAGAAGAAATATCATTTTACTCAAAACCGCTTTCATCTATG
>JBAXBT010000120.1:0-4877 GCA_037141875.1 Candidatus Riflemargulisbacteria bacterium | reverse complement strand
GTTTAGTAGAAAATGACTTAAACGATAGTTTTATTCTTGTCCCAGGGATAGGAACACAAGGCGGCAAGGTCTCTGACATATTAATCAAAGATAGAAAAAATAAAAATAATTATTTATTCAATGTTTCCAGAGATGTTATCTACGCCTCTAAGGGAGAGGATTTCGCCAAAGTTGCTGAAGAACAAGCAAAACAGTATAAGTTGGAAATCAATAAATACCTATAATCATGAATGAAATATTTGATCTTCATAAAAAGGGTAAAATATCTATTGAAAACAAGATTACTATAGATAATGCTCAGACACTCGCAAAGGTTTATACTCCGGGTGTTGCTCAAGTTGTAAAACATATAAATCAAGATAAAAATGCTGTTAAAGATTATACAATTATTGGAAACACCGTAGGGATGTTCACTGACGGAACCGCGGTTCTAGGTCTTGGCAATATGGGTCCTGAGGCTGCAATGCCTGTTATGGAAGGCAAGGCAATGATCTATAGAGCCTTTGCCGACATAAATGCGTATCCTTTATTACTGAATACTACTGATGTAGATAGGATAGTCGACGCAATAGCTGCACTGTCTACATCGTTTAGCCTCATTCACCTTGAAGATATCAGCGCACCTAATTGCTTTGAGATATTAGATAAACTAGTTAAAAGAGTAGATATTCCAGTATTTCATGATGATCAGTATGGCACAGCCATTATTGTCTTAGCAGGGCTTATTAACGCTCTAAAGGTCACTAAAAGAGAACCTGTATCAAGCAGCATAGTTATAAATGGGGCAGGGGCTGCAGGATTAGCTATAGCAAGGTTACTTTTTGCTTACGGATTCAAACAAATAAGCCTTTGTGACAGTAAAGGTATTATTCATAGAGAAAGAACAGACCTAAATAAATATAAGATTGAAGTCCTAGAACTAACGAATAATCAAGATAATGAGGGCTTATTAGCAGACGCAGTTAAAGGTAAGGACATCTTCATAGGTGTTTCTGTTGGGGGAGTACTAACTGCTGCCATGGTAGAAACAATGAACATTGAGCCTATCATCTTTGCACTAGCTAATCCTGACCCAGAAATATTGCCTTCACAATTACCAGAAGGATTTCAAGGAATTATTGCCACAGGAAGAAGTGATTTCCCTAATCAGATTAATAACGCTATAGGCTATCCAGGGTTTGTTAAAGCTATCTTAGAGAATAACATTAAGAACATAGAATTTAGTCATTTTATTCAAGCAGCAAAAGGGATATCTGGTGTGCTAGTTGATAATGAATTACATAAAAACAACATAATACCTGATGTTTTTAATAAAAATGTAGTTCCTTCAATCTTAAATAGTTTTAAAATTTAAAGAAATATATTTTATTTGGATTTTATCAAACGACGTTCTATTTCTATTTTAACATCTTCCATCAAATCTTTAATATTCTCATTTAAAACACCGTCAATTAAGAAATTAAAAGCTGTGATTTTAGGGCGTACTGATAAGTTATATAGCACCTCTGATTGATTGCCTTTTGACTTTATCTGCCATTCACCAAAATAATATTCAAAGGTATCACTAGTTAGAGAACGAAAACTTATCCTTTCACCTTGGACCTCTTTAATAATTAGATTAACACTGGTAATTATAGGAATGAACATGATATTAGTTTGCCATTTTTGTTCAATAATTTTAGTTGGATTTGAGGTAATGATTCTACTAATTTTCATACCTTTAACATAAGTAGAAATAGCTGAATAGTCAGATAATGTATCCCAAACTAGTTGAGTATTAGCAGTTATGGTGAAAGAAGCACTGACTATATAACCACCATTTTGCTGAGAGTCTAAAACAACTTTAATCGAATTATCTTGAGCATAAAGTGAGGAGAAACACACAGAGATTATTAAGCACAAAAGCCAGACAAACTGTCTGGCTTTTGTTGTCAGTAAAAAAAACTTACTGATATTAAACATTTACTAAAATCTCAATCAATTAGAAAGCAAATTGTGCCATTAATCTAATGCTATAGGCATTACCTCTAACAGCATTACTTGCAGTGCTTCCAGGCGCAGTATAGAACTCGTATATTCCTTTATTAGTAGGGACAGTGTCTCTACTTAATAATGTATTGAATAACATTGGAGCATCTAAGACTATTTTTGCATTTTCACCATTTAGATAAGTGATGAAAGTAGGTGTGATTTCATAGATGTATTGTTGTCCACCAATAAGTGTCATATACATAGATGGTCTAATTGCAGAAAATCTAACACCGTAACTAATGTCTTTTTCATTGATAAGGGCTTGTACTAATCCACCAATAATTGATGCATTTCCTAAATCATTGTGATAAGAAGTATAATTTAGTTCACTTTCTACTGATAATGCTGCATTTTTACCCCATGGCATTAAAAATGCACCATCAGCACCTAATTGTAAAAGTGTTGCGTTGTTATAGCCAGTTAAAAAAGGATTAAACATAGTATTTAAAATCAAAGATCTTTGACTATATTTAAGGCCTAATACTGTACCATGACCTATTAATGAATCTTCAGTATAAAAACCATTTAAATAAAAAGCTGACTTAACTCCATCAACTTTATAAGTAGATTGGTTAGATGGTGTATAAATATCACTATCTAGACCATTATTAACCCCTACCTTAAAACTAATCATAGGAAGTTTCATAACTTCAGGAATATAACGTTCAGGGATATTTGCTCCACCACCAGTGAAGACACCTAATGTGTAATCAAATCCTGCGAATTTGCTATAGTAAGCAGCTCCAACGTCTCTGCCCCAATCAAATGCCATGTTCTGTAAAGATCTTTTTGCAAACATAGAATCATCATCAGAAGCTAAGAATTCTCTGTTTAAAGCTGGTCTAAATTGTCCTACTCTAATTCTTCCACCAATGTATGGGAAATCACTATAGAAGTCTTGTAGACTTAAATTGGAATTCAATGGTGAAGTTGCAACACCATATTGAGGTTTAGCTGTTTCTTCGCCACCAAAAGCTACTTCCATTACATATTTAAAGTCATTAATATCTGCTTTTACATTCAATCGTGATTGTTGATTAAATAAAAACAAACGTGTATTGTTTCTGTAGCCATCTTCTACATATTGTATAGTACCTATTGTTTGTAAACGGCCACCAACATCTAGTTTCGCTCCATTTTTATTTATAACTTCAACTGAAAATGCACTAGTTGCTAAAACAGATAGTGCAATAATATAACCTATTAACTTTTTCATCCTTATTCCCTCCTGTATTTTAAATTTAAACAATCAGAATGAGTGTGCTTTTTTTATTTATCTTCCCCCTTTTATTTTTAAAATCTTATTTAACTGAAGTACAATCTAGTTGTAATTTATAAAAAATGTCTATTTCGTTGTTAACATTAACAACAAATAGGATGGAAGGTGGTTTGATATTAAAGTCTGTCATCAATATTCTTTTTTTACCTTCAATCCAGATGCTTTGACTATCGGCTCTAAGTTCTCCGTCCATTGTAATTACTTTCTGTTCACCAGCGATTGTCAACAATCCAGAAGTTTGGACTTTATAGATGGTTTCATTACCTGAAACAAAAGTTCCACCAACTGAATAATCTTTTAGTTCAAACTTAATGTTAGGATATTTATCAGCTTTCAATGTTCCCCACAAATTGCCATCTAAGCCAAGAGTAGGAGATATAAGTTTATTTACTGGCATAGAGATTTTTAAACTAATAGGTGCTTTTGCTTTTAAAAAGGAAATAGGATTTTTCTTTTCTAATTTTATGTTTGTATCTACATTTACAATTGTTAATTGAACATCTAAAGCTGTAGCAAAACTTTCAAAACGATGCATTGTAGAATCGCCTTCTAGCCAGAGTTTACTGTTAGCATTATTTTGATAGGAATATTCGGTTGCAAACAAAAACGAAAACAGAAAGACTACCAATACATTATTTATACTTCTTATAACAAATTTATTCATTTTATTTTTCTCCTTAATATTTATTAAATTATGATTGAAATAACCCTTGTGACCCCATTTAAACTTACTCAAATCTTTGCTTAATTTCTATCTTATTAATATACAAATCATTCTTAAGAATTTGAGTTACTTTAACTCTTCAATATTTTAAACTACATGATATAATATGTCGAATAAAATTTCAAAAATATTTCAGGAGGATATAATGAACAATAATTTTTCTTTTTCTTTATTTATGCGCACTGTGAGAGCACCTTTTTTGACTGCTTCTTTTTTGCCAGCTTTTTTGGGTATAGTTTTAGCTTATCAGCAGGGATTCTCCATAAGTATATTGAACGCCTTTTTAACCTTAATAGGTATTGTATTTATCCATTTTGGCAGTAATGTTATGAATGATTATTTCGACTATCTATCTGGCAATGACCAAGTTGCTGAAAAACCATCGCCTTTTAGTGGTGGAAGCAGAGTTATCCAAGACAAACTTCTCTCTCCAATTCAAGTAAAGTGGGTTGGTAGAATATGTTACCTAATCGGAATTTTGATTGGTTTGTACTTAGTATCTCAAAGTAATTGGAGACTATTAGTACTAGGGATTGTAGGAGTTTGTTTTAGTTATTATTATACTGCGTTTCCCTTAAAACTTGGCTATCTTGGTATCGGTGAAATAATTTGTTTTATTGGTTTTGGGCCATTGATAGTAGTAGGTAGTTTTTTTGTTCAAACATCTCAAATGCCTTTGATAGTTTGGCTTTTATCGATACCAGTTGGGTTGTTAGTAGGTAATATATTACTTATAAATGAATTCACTGATCGACATGCAGACAAGGAAGTGAGTAAAAAAACGATTGTTGTTCAGACGGGCTTTGACTTTTCAGCTAAGATTTACAGTCTATTTGTAGTGTT
>JBAXBT010000119.1:0-4898 GCA_037141875.1 Candidatus Riflemargulisbacteria bacterium | reverse complement strand
ATAGGCATTAAAAAAATAAAAGAAAAGAATTTTCGTTCTAATTAGTAATTAAACAATAAATATTTTTGGGCATTAGATTATGAATAGAGAATTTCAGGTGATAATAGAGAAGGATGAAGACGGCATTTTAATAGCCGAAGTTCCAGCGTTGAAGGGGTGCCATACTCAAGCCAACACAATGGATGTTCTAATGGTTAGTAGTAACGGAATGGTCATTAGATTTGATGAAGAACAAGTTCGTTCTGTTGGTCGTACCGCAAGAGGCGTAAGAGGAATGAGACTACGCAGTAAAGATATTATTGTTGGAAATAGCATAATAAATCCTGATGCAGAGAAAGAAAGTTTATTAATGATAGCTTCTACAGGTATTGGAAAAAGAACACAGGTAAATAATTTTAGAGTACAAAACAGGGCAGGTATCGGAGTAATAGGCATAAAGCTTAAAATAGACGATAAGTTGGCCGGTGGTTTAGTTGTGCAGCCTGATGATGAAGTTATGATAGTTTCGTCTAAGGGTACGGTATCCAGGCAGTTGGTTAAATTTATTTCTTCACAGGGCAGATCAGCTAGAGGCGTTAAAGTGCAAAAGCTAGATGATTCTGATAGCGTGGTAGCTTTTGCTAAACTTTTGCAAGAAGACGGTGAAGCGAGTCCAGAATAAGTGGGCTTTTCTTTAGGTATCGTAGGTCTTCCAAATGTTGGTAAGTCAACACTTTTTAATGCTATAACAAAGGCAGGAGCTGAGGCTAGCAATTACCCTTTTTGTACAATAGACCCTAATGTTGGTATTGTTACTGTTCCGGACGAGCGATTGGTTGTGTTATCAAAGATATCAGGATCAAAAGCATTATTACCTACAGCAATTGAGTTTGTTGATATCGCAGGGTTAGTAAAGGGTGCATCTAAGGGAGAAGGGCTCGGAAACCAGTTTTTAGCTAATATTAGAGAAGTGAGCGCTATCGTTCACGTCGTTAGGTGCTTCGAGGACTCTCAAGTTATTCATGTTGATGGTTCAGTTAATCCAATACGCGATATTGATGTTATTAATACTGAACTTATTTTGGCTGATCATCAGACAGTGGAAAAAAGGGTTTATGCTGTACAGAAAAAAGCAAAAGGTGGTCAGGACAAAGAAGCGATAGCTCAATTTAATTGTTTTTCTAAGGTATTAGAGGCATTATCTGCAGGTAGACCAGCAAGAACTGTTGATCTCAATGAAGAAGAAGATAAAATGATAAAACAAATTAGCTTATTGACTTATAAGCCTGTGATTTATGCTGCCAATGTTAGCGAGGCTGATATTATAAGTGGTAATGATTTTGTTAAAAAAGTAAAAGAATTTGCAGCAGCTGAGAATAATGAGGTTGTTGTTATTTCAGCTCAAATAGAGTCAGAGATAGCTCAGCTTGAAGAAAACGAAGCTAAAGAGTTTTTAGTGGAGATGGGAATGAAGGAATCAGGACTTGCATTGCTTGTAGGTTCTAGTTATAAGTTGTTGGGGCTAATAACCTATTTGACAACCGGGGAAAAGGAAACCAGAGCTTGGACCATTCAAAAGGGCACAAAAGCGCCTGGCGCGGCCGGGGTCATTCATACTGATTTTGAAAGAGGTTTTATAAAAGCAGAAATTGTTGCCTATGAAGACTTGAAGTCTGCCGGAAGCATGGTAAAAGCCAAAGAAAATGGAACAGTACGGTTAGAGGGTAAAGAGTACGTCATGCACGACGGAGACGTAGTTGTTTTTAAGTTTAACGTCTAGAATTCTAGATATTGCCCCTTTTATTAAATAAGTGTAGAATAATAGCCTGTAATTAATGGCCTTAAGGCTTAACACAATACAGCAACAGTTAAAAACGGAGGTGAGTAAGCAGATGACAGTAAAAATAAGATTACAAAGAAGAGGAAGAGCAAAGAAGCCTGTTTATAGGATTGTAATTCAAGATTCAAGAACAGCAAGAGATGGCAAAGTTATTGATATTATAGGTCAATATAATCCATTATCAGAACCTATGCTTCTTGAAGTTGTAGAGGAAAAAGTTAAAAAATGGCTTAGCGAAGGCGCACAACCTACTGAAACAGTAGAAAGACTGCTAGCAATTAAAGGTCTCGTGACAATTAAGAAACCACACAAAAAAGCAGAAATTGCAACTAAAGAAGAAGTTTTAGTTGAAGCAGATGTTGTTGCTGAGGAAGCACCAGCAGTAAAGAAAAAAACAACAAAGAAGGCTGAAGCAGAAGCTTAAGCTATATCAGTAGGAGGGACAAACGATGAAAGATTTAGTAGAACTAATAACTAAAGCGTTAGTAGATAATCCTGAAGAAGTTGACATAAGAGAAACAATAGGCGAAAGCATTATTATTCTTGAGATTAAAGTAGGTCAGGAAGATATTGGCAAAGTTATTGGAAAAGAAGGAAGAATTGCTAATGCGATAAGTACTGTTGTTAAGGCTGCCGCTGCAAAGCAAGGCAAAAAAGTAACAGTTGAGATTATAACTAAGTAAGGAGTTTATTATGGCAAAGTCTGTTACTTTAAAAAGAACGGTTACTATAAAAGCTATCGTTACAGAGGATTTCAAAAAATATTTAACTTATGAATTAGAAACATCAATTAAAGATCTTCAAAGAAAAGTTTCTGATGTCGAAAAACAAGCTAAAGATCTTATTGCTTCTTTAGAAAAAAATGGAGCTGCTGATCAGGTAACAATGATTAATCAACAGTTACAAATTGAAAAACAACAGCAAGAAAATACAATCATTGATCTTCAAAAAAGAATAGTAGACGCCAAGAACCTTCAATTAGATACAGAATTCATTCAAGGAACAATAGATGGTTTTACAACAGTTAAAACAGGAGATAACCTGTATCAAAAATTAGGAGCGCTTGAAATAGTAGTAAAAGATGGCGTTGTAATAGATATTAAGGGCGAGCAGGACAACTGATCCTGTTTTCTAATATTCTTTGTTTTTTTCTATAGCAAAAATTATTAAACCACATGGCGTAAAGGGAGAGATTAAAGCTCTACCCTTTAAGCCAGTTTTTGCGAATTTATTAATCAATCAAAAACAATTTCAAATCGAAGAAAAGACATTAGCAGTTTCTTATATTAAAGAATATAAAGAAGGCGTTATAGTTAAGTTTGCTGGGGTGGACGACATGGCTGCAGCAGAGCAATTAAGAAACGATGAATTAATGATAAAGACAAAAACGGTGATGGCTTATTTGGATAGAGAAGGTATTTTTTTTACAGAACAATGGCTTGGTTATAGAGTAGAAGATGAAAACAAAAATAATTTAGGAAGTGTTGAAGAGATTCTTTTTACTGGAGCAAATGATGTATTAGTTGTAATGGGTTTAAATGAAATATTGGTTCCAGTTGTCCCTTCTTTTATATTAGCTGTTGATGATGAAAAGAGCGTAATCACAATAGTTAAGCCAGAATATGATAAATGATAAAGCAGATACATGTTCTGACATTGTTTCCTGATGTAATTAAAACCTATTTTTCTGAAAGTATTTTAGGAAGAGCTCAAAAGGAAGGCAAGGTAAGTCTTCTGGTTCACAACATTAGAGATAAAGCTAATAATAAACATAATAAAGTTGATGATATTCCGTTCGGTGGTGCAACCGGAATGGTAATAAGGGTAGAACCAGTGAAGCTGATGCTAGAAGAGATTAATACCAAAGGTGCTTATGTGGTCATGACCTCTCCGCAAGGTAGTAAGTTAAATCAACAAAAATTAATGCAATTGATAGAAAAAGAGAAACTGATAATAATATCAGGTCACTATGAAGGAATAGACGCGCGCATAAGCAAGTATGTAGACGAGGAGATATCAATAGGAGAGTTTGTGTTAACGGGCGGCGAGCTACCAGCGCTGGTTATTGCAGATGCATTGGTCAGGCTTATTCCAGGGGTTTTAGGTAATGAGCTTTCAGCAACAGAGGATTCATATTCAAGCGGACTTTTAGATTGGGATGTATATACAAGGCCCAGAGAGTTTGACGAAAAACAGGTTCCTGAGGTATTATTGTCCGGCGATCATAAAAAAATAGAGCAATGGAAGAAAAAAAGTGCTATAATGAACAGCCTTGTGCATAGGCCAAGTGTGTTTGCACAATATAAATTTAATTTAGAGGAAGTAAAGATTCTTAAGAATCTTTTAAAGGAGGATGAAATAGCGTGAGTAATGTAATACAGGAATTAGAAAAAGAACAAATGAAAGAAAACGTTGTCGACTTTAATATTGGCGATACAGTTAAGGTTTTTTATAAAATTATTGAAGGAAAAAAAGAAAGAATTCAGCCATTTGAAGGTGTTGTCACCAGAATTCAAGGTGGTGGAATTACGAAAGCTTTTACTGTAAGAAAAGTAGTTGGTGGAGTGGGCGTAGAAAAGACATATATGATTCATTCACCAAAGATCACTGAAATAACTGTTTTAAGACAAGGTAAGGCTAGAAAAGCTAAGCTGTTTTATTTAAGAGATAGAATCGGAAGCAAGGCTAATAAGATAAAGGCCAGAGACCCAAGATTTAATTAAACATGTCTTACATAAAGACAGCTTTACTAAATATTTTGAATTTTATAGGGACAGTTGTTATAGCTGTCCTTATTGCTTTTTTTATCAAGGAATTTTTTGTTGAATTTCAACTAATACCAACAGGTTCAATGATTCCATATTTACAAGTTGGAGATAGATTAATTGTAAGTAGGATGTCATTTGGAGTTCAAAATCCTTTATATAATGTAAAGAAAAAGAAAAGCATTATGCTTTTAATGCAAAATCCATTATATAAAGCAAATATTCCGTTTTCTGATAATTTATATTTTTATAAAAGAAACTATAAAATAAACAGGTATGATATAGTTGTGTTTTTTCCACCAGAAGAGCCTATT
>JBAXBT010000118.1:0-4987 GCA_037141875.1 Candidatus Riflemargulisbacteria bacterium | reverse complement strand
AGGCATATGCTGATCCAGAAGCTAAAGAACTTGGTACAATATATCAGGCTTGTAATTTTTATTATATTGGAAATAATTTTGGTTCAGATAAATTATATTTTAATCCAGATAACCCTAATGAATCTAGTGCTAATTCAAAATTAGCCCTATTAATTGAAAAAATAAAAAACTTAACTGACTTATTCGCATCATTATTTTCAGATTCTACTACTTGAATTGATTGCTCTATCTTAAAGCTAACTGAAGCACCCTCTTCTTTTATGATTCTTATTTCTGGAGAAATAGGCCTTGTTCTTAATATTGAATCTACTACGGCTGAAACATCCTTGTAACAGTGCAATGTTTCTCTATCTTTAATCTCAACGATAATATCAAATGTAGGTTTTGCAGCTCTCTCTAAAATAGTCTTTTGAGTTCCTCTCCTTTTTGCTTCGTCATCACCTAAAGTAGCAGTCTCAATTCCGCCAACCAAATCAGACAAAGTAGGATTCTTAATTAAATTATTCATAGTTTGTCCATGAGCGGTGGCAATTAATTGCACACCTCTTTCCGCTATTGTTCGTGCAGCTTTTGCTTCAGCTTCTGTACCTATCTCATCAATAATAATCACTTCTGGCATATGATTTTCAACAGCTTCAATCATTACCTTGTGCTGCATATCTACATCCTTAACCTGCATTCTTCTAGCTCCACCAATTCCTGGATGTGGAATATCTCCCTCACCAGCAATCTCATTAGAGGTATCAACAACTACCACTCTTTTTCCTCTATCAGCTAACAATCTCGCAGATTCTCTCAACTTAGTGGTCTTTCCACAACCTGGCGGACCAAGCAATAAAATTGACTTATTGGTTTCTAAAAGATCAGAAATAACTGATGCTGAACCATATATAGCGCGACCAATCCTTATTGTTAAACCTATAATTCTATCCTGACGATTTCTAATTGCAGAAATCCTATGCAATGTTCCATCCAATCCAGCTCTATTATCAGACGAAAAAGAAACCAGTTTATCTACTACTGAATTGATATCATTTAGATTAACAATATGATCAAATATATAATTATTATTTTCTTCTCGTATTCCAATATTTCTACCATAATCCATAATGATTCACTCAACTTTTACTAAAGCACATTTATCATTAATAAGATTTACAATAAATGAAGGCAAAACCTCAAGTAATTTATTTAAATCTTGAAGATTGGTAGTAGCATCCATTATTTTCCCTTAATAACTTTCTTTAGCATACTTCCAGACTTAAATCCTACGTATTTGCTTGGAGGAATTAATATCTTATCATGGTCAACTGGGCTTCTACCTTCTCTTGCACAGCGATGTCTAACTTCAAAAGAACCAAAACCAACTATATTTACTTTCTCTTCTTTTTTTAAAGCTTCGACTAATTCATCGAAACAAACTTCAACAAGCAAAGAAACATCCTTCTTTGTTATATCAACTCTTTCAGTAATCCTATCTATGAGTACTTTTTTATTCATTTAAGTGTCGTCTCCCTTCAAAAGCTTTATGCAATGTCATTTGATCAGCCCACTCTAGCTCTCCTCCAACAGGAATACCATACGCTATCTGTGTAAGCTTAAGATTAAAAGGAAGTAATAATCTTTTTAAATATAAAGTTGTTGTTTCACCTTCAACAGAAGGTTTAATAGCAAAAATAATTTCATCAAAACTTCCTTTATCAATTCTATGCAACAATTCCCTTATTCTCAAACTATCTGGTCCTATGCCATCTAATGGAGAAATAACACCACCCAGAACATGATACATCCCTCTATATTTTCCCATGCCCTCTACTGCCAAGAGATCCTTCTGATCACTAACAACACAAAGCTTAACCTTGTCTCTACTTATGTCATTACATAAAGAACACCCTTCTTCAATATTCATAAAACTAAAACAACACTCACAGAATCCTATTTTTTCACCAATCTCTGAAATCATTTTAGCAATTGATTGTACTTCATTTTTTGGAAGAGTAAGCAAATAGAAAGACAGCCGTTGTGCTGTTCTTTTTCCAATGCCAGGCATCTTTGAGAATTCGTGTATTAAATCATCAAGCGGATTATGATAGTCCAATCTATCCTAACCCCGGAATATTAAGACCCTTTAGCTGACCAGCTGATTTAGCTGTTACTTCTTGAAAAGCCTTATTAATAGTATCTTTAATAACACTAGCTATTTTACGTGGATCAGAACCCTCTGCTATCTTAAGTTCTTTTATTTTCATCTCACCTGTCATAACCACTATTACTTCATTATCCTTAGAACTAACCTCTACAGAAATTTTTTTAACTTCATTCATTTGTTTTTTTAGGTCACCAAACTGCTTCATCATATCACCCATATTGCCCATATTCCCAAACATCTTAACCTCCGATTATTATGATTCTATATTAAACATTATACCTTTTAGAAACGAATTTTAAAAACATAATTATATTCGATAAATACGATAGGAATGATTATAAGTTTACTTCGACAAACTCAGTACAAGCATTTGTTTAATAGTTCATTGGTTCAATGGAAATATATAAAATTACTACTAATTCAAATACAACAAAAAAGAAAATAAAAAATAAAAAACTAGCTAGTCTTTACGCTTTCTAAAAGCATAGAAAATCTATTAAGTATCATACCAGAAGATTCAACTATTTTCTTATCTTGCATACCAAAAATTCTGCAAGTAGTCTGTCTAATACTGTTACCTACTTTAGTTTTAGAAAAAGCAAATGATACTGGAGATCTTTTCTGAATTGATTCCTTAACTGTCAAAGGATCATCTAGTATAAATCCATAATTCTTAAGAGAATATTTAAGAAATTTCTCGGAAGCCATATTTAACTTTCTAAAAACAGCGTCTGCTTCAGTAAGATTTCTTACTCTATTAATAACAACACCGATATCATCAGCTTTATGATTTGTTTTTATTACCTTGATTATTGCATAAGCATCAGAAAGAGATGTCAAATCTGGAGTTGCAATAACAATTGTCCTATCAGATATAGAAATGAATTTCATTACATTATGAGACATACCAGCTTCAGTATCTAAAACAATAAGGTCATATTCAGCATCTAACAAATTAAGTTGTTCAGTTAAACGATGTCTTTTTTGATGTGAAATATTTGAAAGTTTGAATAATCCAGAAGCACCAGGAATAATATCTATTCCACCTGGTCCTTTAATAATAATTTCCTTTAAGGTCTTCTTACCTTCAACAACATCCATAAGATCATAATCAGGATAAACTCCGGTAACAATATGTACGTTTGCCATACCAAGGTCTCCGTCAAGCACAAGTGTCTTTTTGCCTAATAGCACTGCCTCAATAGCAAGATTAACAGAGAACAATGTCTTACCAACACCACCCTTGCCGCTTGTCACTGAAACCACTTCTGCCCTCTTTGAGCCCATATTGCCCTCCTTAATTTCTCCGATATCTCCACTAGTTGTAAAAGTAAACATATCTCAATTATACACACCAGATGTAGAGTAATCAAGTAAGGATTGTTAAAAAAACAAATAACATTTATAATGAACTTATGGTCAATATAAACATCACACTTAAAAAGGCTACAATTAAAGACGCACCAGTGATTAAATCGATACTGGATGAATATGCAAACCAAAGGAAACTTCTGGCTAGGTCGTTACAATATATTCTTGAAAACATAAGAGATTTCCACCTTGCAGAGTCAAATGGAGAAATCATAGGAACATGTGCTCTAAAAATATCGACAACTGATTTAGCAGAAATAAAGTCACTTGCTGTAAAAGAAAACTTCATAGGAAATGGAGTTGGTGCTCTCTTATTAAACGAAGTACTAACTGAAGGAAGGATATTAGGCGTAAAAGAGTTTTTTGCCTTAACTTATGTTCCGGATTTCTTTTATAAATATGGTTTTATTATGATTCAAAAAGAAGACCTGCCACACAAAATCTGGACTGAATGTGTTCATTGTCCATTTTTCCCAAATTGTAATGAAACTGCTGTTATTCTAAAAAGCTAGAAATCGTCGAAATCAATATCATCAAAATCTAAATCGCCACCTAATAAATCATTAGTTATGCTATCAGGAGCAAAGTTTGTTGGTGCCTTAGTAAAAGAAGAAACTGGTGCTCCTCCTCCTCCCTTACCCATAATTGAGGTAATTTGAGCTACAGTATCTTTAAAGGGAATATTCTCATAAGTTCCTTGTCTTAAAAATTGATTTATTGGGTCTATCTTATCTATTGCCCAATCTATCTTAGGATTACTCCCTTTTACATAAGCTCCAATATTGATAAGGTCTTCCGCCTCAGAGTATCTTGCCAAGGCCTCTCTTAATAAACCTGCAGCCCGAATATGATCTTCACTGTTTATATTAGTAAACAGTCTGCTTACACTGGCATTAACATCCACAGATGGAAAATGATTTTTAGCTGCAATATCTCTAGAAAGAACAACGTGTCCATCTAGTATACTTCTAGCAGTATCAGCAATAGGTTCATCCATATCGCTTCCTTCAACCAATACTGTATAAATAGCAGTAATAGTTCCTACTGGAGCAGTGCCAGTACGCTCCATCAATCTTGGCATTAAAGCAAAAACAGATGGAGGATATCCTTTAGTTGTTGGTGGCTCACCAGTTGCTAGTCCAACTTCTCTTTGAGCCATGGCATATCTAGTAGTACTGTCCATCATAAACAGAACACTCTTCCCTTGATCCCGAAAGTATTCAGCAATAGCAGTTCCAACTAAAGCACCTTTAAGTCTTATAAGTGGTGGTTTATCTGAAGTAGCCACGATAAGAACTGAACGTTTCAATCCCTCTTCACCCAAAGATTCCTCAAGAAAATCTCTAACCTCACGACCTCTTTCTCCTACTAATGTAATTACAGAAACGTCTGCTGTAGACTGCCTTGCCATCTGACCCATTAGAGTTGATTTCCCGACCCCTGAGCCAGCAAAAATTCCAATACGTT
>JBAXBT010000117.1:0-4990 GCA_037141875.1 Candidatus Riflemargulisbacteria bacterium | reverse complement strand
CTTACTTTTATGCAGACAATTATGGTTCAGAGGTAGGTTTTAGTACATATTTATCTGATTCTTTAGAGTTTAATAGTTTACTTATGAATTTTTATAGTTCAAATTATGGTAAGTATTTCAATATACAGTATTTGAATAGTTCAGTTTATCCAAATTTTATTTTGAATTCGGTTAAGGATGGGAGTAATGACCATTTTATGACAGGGTTTCAGTTTCCAATAAGGCAGGATAAGTTACAACAGAGTTTGTTCGTTGGGATTAAAGACTATTATGAAAAAGATCAGTTGATTCATAATAGTTATGAATTAAACTATTTGGTTGGCACAGTCGAGATGTTCCCATACTCTATTTCTTACGAGAAAGGATTTATAAATCAATTAAGTTTTGACTTAAGTAGGCAAAACTCAAGAGCTTCTGTAATGAATAGCTTGCAGTTATATATCCCTGGGTTTTCATCTAACCATGTCACTAAATTAGCCTTTCTCGGAGCTTATAGTAGGGATTTTTCTTATAGAGTTTCAGGTATACCTGGTGTTTCATATGTGAGAGGGTTAGATATGAATGATAGTATCAAGGGTGGTATCTTAGGCAAGGTTACTTGTGAGTATCGTTTGCCAATAGATGTTGTTGATGAGCTTTCTTTGTTTGGTCTGTATCATAAACACACAGGGCTTATTTTTTTCTATGATCTTGCTGATGCTAAAGATAGTAGGGAGGAATTTATGAGAAATCCTTTTTGGTCATATGGTGCTTCTATTGAAATGCTGGGAGAATATTCTAACTTTTATCCAATTAGCTTAGGGTTTGGTATTGCAAAAACTTCCCAGAAAGAAGCTATTTTGTTTTTTTCTTTTGGGAGTCTTTTAAATTAATTATATTATCTGGTTCTACATGAATAATCGCATCATTAATAGAAAGAGTAGAGGCCAATAGTTTATTTTTTACATCATGTGCAATATTGTGACCTTCTGCAACAGAAAGACTTCCATCAACCCAAATATGAAGTTCAACTATATAATCAAGTCCCATTTTGCGAACTATACATTTTTCGGTATTAGAAACACCTTTAATAGAGTTTGCAATTTTATATACATCAGAATGGATGTCACCAAGTGGTTTGCCATCCATTATTTCATTAAATGCTGGCAGAAATAGAAAGACAGCATTTGCAATAATAATAAATGAAGCAAATAGGGCAGACCAATCATCTGCACTTTCCCAGCCTTTTCCACCAATAAGTGCAATTACTATGCCAATAAAAACTGCTGCTGAGGTAATTGCGTCACTTCGATGATGCCAAGAATCAGTTTTCACGGCGGTACTGTTTATAGATGTTCCTACTTTGTTTACTTTTCTAAATAGTAATTCTTTAGTTAAGACAACCCCGACTAGTACAATCAAGGTAAAAGGAGCAGGAGCATAATGGGGAGTAATGATTTCTTTAATACTGTTAATAATAATTATGATTGCCGCTGTGAAAAGTGCTAGGGTTACAATGATTGCAGCAATTGGTTCTGCTTTCCCATGTCCGTAGGGATGATTTTCATCACGTGGTTTTGAAGAAATTTTTAAACCAGCGTATACAATTATTGAACTAAATATATCAGAGGTAGATTCAATAGCATCAGCAATCAGCGCAAATGAGTGTCCAAGTACACCTGCTATCCCTTTGCAAAGCGCTAGTATAATGTTTACGAGAATACCAAGAAGCGTTGTTTTTAGGCCTTGGTTTGTTTTACTTTCAGTCATTTGTTTATTTCCATTTCTATAGAGAATTTATAGTATTTAACCTTGGTTGATTATAGTTTCTAAAAGTCTTAATGTCAAAATCTATTGATTTTTGTATTGTTATTAAAAGCACTTTGCGAGAAGAACTGTAGATTAAGTTAGCGAGTGAAAAGTGGAAAAATCAGGACGATTTTTCAGGACAACTGAGCCAGGATAGGCGAATTTGTCCGTTTGTGGAATAAGCTTTACTTCTTTCTAAGCTCTGAAGCCCAAGTGCTAGCGGGATTAATAAGGGCGGCAATGAGCCCTTATTAGAAAGATTTATTCGCTAAATACTGTGGCAGTAAATGCAAATAGTTCAGCATCTTTTTGAGTTGTTTCGGCGAATGGAATGCCAGCTTTTTGGTAAAGGTTCCTGAGATATTCATCCTTAGACCATTTTTGTTCAACAGGAACTTGAGGCAGAAATACACCAGACCTATAAGCATATTTTAAGAATAAACCGTGTTTGCCTATCTCAATATCCTCAAAGGAGATTTTTTCAAAAGGAGATAGAACGCTTATTTCAATAACAATATTAGGTAGTTCATCTTCTCTTAATGGGGAAAACCGTGGGTCATGAAATGCTGCTTGTTTTGCCATTTTTTCAATAGTTGTATAAAGTGGTAAGTTGCTAGTCATCATTCCTATACAACCTCTTAAATTATTATTTTTATGAAGAGTAACAAATGCACCAGTTTCCATTTCAATTGGTTTTATATTAAAGGATTCTAGGTTTTTAGTATCAGGATAGAAATGAGAGAGGATAGAGAGTCTAGCTATTTTTAATAAATTTTGTTTATTGTTTTCTGATAGTTGCATCTTAATGTAATAATTTCATGAATTTGAAGTAGAGTCTACTATTAAAAAATTTGTTCATATTTTTTTCATCAAGTTGTTCGTAGTTTTTTTTATTTTTTAAAAGGAAGTTTAATACATCTGTCCTTTCATCAAGTTTTTTTGGTTCTATAGAAGTAGCCCAAGGGGAGTACTCTGATATTTCATACAATTTATTAAGTTGTTCATCTGTTGCTTGTAATTCTGATTTAAGCAACGTATTTGTAGGTAGGAGATTAAGTGTTTTCCATGTTTTTTCTTGAAATGCATAGGATTTAAGAACATCATTTATCTCAGTAGTTTCAGGATTATTCTTAAAAAATATACCTACATAGGCACCCTTAAAACCTCTAACACCATTCTGAGAAGCAGGTACATCGAAAACAGAGAATTCAGCATTTTGTTTTTTAAGAAGATTAAGCATCCAGATTCCAGAAATAATAGATTGATTCTCTTTATTTAGAAATGCACCTTCAGGGTCATCTTTAAAGATCATTGGATAATTGTCCATTAATTTATACATAAGCTTTACAGTATAAATCATGTTTTGAGTAGAGAATGGAGTTTGGCTTATCCAAAAAGGAAGTTGGTCGTTAAAGAAGGATAAAAAGTTATATAGTTTATTTGATGTCCAGTTTTTTGGGAAAGCGATAAATTCAGGATGACTTTGAGCAAAATAAAGAACATCTCTCCATCTATTGATTGGTATAACTGTAGGCTTACCCCAAACATATAAAGCTCTAATATCAAGAAATAATGGTTCAACGTGATCAAAACGTGAGTCAATATTTGCAATATATGGAACAAAGGTATGACCGGTAAGGAGCACGTTAGGTTTAGCTCCGTTTTTAATTAGCTTAGTCATTTCCTTTAAGCCTGTGTCCCAGTAGAAAATTTTTATTTTATCATTCGGGAAAAACTCTTTTGATATTTGTAGAATTTCTTCATTTTGACTTTTATCAATCGTAAACCATATCTCACCTGCAAAAGAAAAAGAGAGGAGAAGAATTAAGAAAGTAAATGTAAATAATTTCTTCATAAATTTATTATATAACTTTTTTTAATTTATTCAAAATTTATTAAAGGTTACAGTTATTTAACTTTGATATTTAATATAAAGTCTAGTGTTTCTTGAAAGAGATTCTTAGACACATTCCAATTCATACAATGTGCAGAGTTGTTGCCAAGAGGTAGTAGTTCTATTTTTTTTTGATTGCCTATTCGTTTTAGATATAGAATTATTTCCTTATTAAAATCTTCTTTTTCGAAAAAAGTTATAGGTTGTAAGTACATATTAGTTTTTAAAGACAAAAGTAGTCCTGAAAGGTCAGGGGTTTCTGAAATATTATCTTTAGTTACAAAGAAAACTATAGGTTTTTTTATTTTTTTAGGCAATGAGTTTAAGAAAGAGATCATGTTGAAGTAGTTATTTTTCCCAGTTAACATATCATGATTTTCTGGCAGGGTGGAGAACATAGGAAACAAGATTAGGTCAGGGTTATATCTTAGGTACTCTTCTTTTGGTAGACCATTATAGAATAGACCAATTTTTTGTTTAGCTTTTTTAATGTGAGAGATTAATTTCTGAAGATCTTTGTTATCAAGGGTTAAATTAAAGAATAGATTAAGAGTTCCTTTAGGTGATTCAGATATTTTATTAATTATTTTTTTAATGTTATCAGGTTTGTTTATAATACATTTCAAACAAGTGAACGGACATTTTGTGCTTAATTGGAAATGATTTACCTTCATTGGTTATCGAGTAAGTGCTCATATGCTTCTATTAGTTTTTTTGTCATTTTATTGGCTGATAGGTGGGTGGCTCTTTGATATGCTTCTTCACACTTATTCTTATACAAATCATTATTTGATAATAAGGTAGCAACTAATTTGACATATTCTTCTTGGTTATCTTTACTTAGAAAACCGCCTTGATTATCTTCCATGACATCAGATACACCCATAGAATCTATAGCAACACATGGTATTTTCATGGACATGGCCTCTAGGAGAACTAGTCCTTGTGTTTCTGTTTTGGAGGCAAAGATAAATATTTTTGATAGCTTGAGTAATGGAAATATTTGGCTTCTTTCGATATATCCAGTCATAATAATATCGTCAAATATACCAAGTTCTTTTGCTTTTTCTTCTTGTTTTTCTCTTTCTGGACCATCGCCTATCATAATAAATTTAAGGTTAGGGTGATTTTCTTTAAGTTTTTTAAATGCTTCTAAAAGAAAAATGACATTTTTTTCTTTAGCCATTCTGGAGATAGTTATTAAATAATTGTATTTATCGGTATCGATTCCATACTTTTCTTTTACTCCAGAAATAGATACCTTATGACAATCAGTAAGACTAATGCCTGTTGGGATTACTTCTATAG
>JBAXBT010000116.1:0-5060 GCA_037141875.1 Candidatus Riflemargulisbacteria bacterium | reverse complement strand
GTGTCAATTGCTTCCCTTATCATCGCACTTGTGGTGCTTATGATTGACGAGGTGTTTCGCAATGTTTTACTGCAGTTTTACAAATTATTTTAAGCCAGTTGAAAAAACATCTGATATTATTTTAACCGGATAAGGTTATCCTATCAAATTCAGCAAATGAGTGAATTGATTAAAAAATGGTATGTCGTCAGGGCAATTAGTGGCAATGAAAAAAAGGTAAAACAGTACCTTGAGCATGAAATTGTCAATCAACACCTTGAGGAATACATCATTCAAGTGCTGATTCCTACCGAAAAAGTATATATGATCTGTAACGAAAAGAAAGTAAGCAAATATCTTCAAGATAAACTTTGCGAACTAGGCTTAGATGTTGCTTTAGACAAGAAAGGCAATATTTATGCCATCTTCCACGGCAAGATAACTGGTCAATCGCTTTTATTTTCAGCACATATGGATACCGTTACTCCTGGGAATGGCATAGAACCTGTAGTTAAAGGTGACAAGATAATATCTAAAGGTGACACTATCTTGGGTGGTGACGATAAGTCAGGCATAGCTGAGATTATGGAGATGTTATATTTGATAAAAGAAAAAGACCTTGAAACAACCTCTATTGTTGTAATCTTTTCAGTTAAGGAAGAGTTTGGGCTTAAAGGTGCTAAAGAACTTCAGCCTATACAAGTTGATTATGGTTTTGTTTTAGATACAGGAGGAGACATAGGAACTGTTGTCGTTAAAGCTCCTACCCACTATAGTTTTATAGCTGACATCAAAGGTCGCAGCGCTCATGCCGGAATAGAACCAGAAAAAGGTGTTAATGCAATTGTTGCAGCTTCAAGGGCTATTTCTGCATGTAAGATTGGAAGAATTGATTCAGAAACAGTTGCTAATATTGGTATTATTAATGGAGGCAAAGCTACAAACATAGTTCCTGACTCAGTTATTGTTAAAGGTGAAGTTAGGAGTTTATCTAAGAAAAAAGTTAAGAAACATATATACGATATGAAAGAGGCATTTGTTAAGGAATGTAAGAAGGTTGGGGCAGAGGTTAATTTTAAGGACACGAAAGATTATAATTCCTTTGACCTTTCAGAAGAAAAAGATCTTCTAAAAATATGTAAAAGGGCGGCAAATATTATTGGAGTTAAACATCAAGAGAAGGCCAGTGGTGGGGGAAGTGATGCAAATATTTTTAATAAAATGGGGATCCCAACCGTTGTGCTTAGTACTGGAATGAGGAACGTACACACTTGTGACGAAGAAATTAGGATATCAGACATGGTTAAAGCTACAGAATATCTTATGGCTATTGTAAAGAAGGCAAAAGATTAAACTCAATGGTTGATGAAAATTCTTTAGAGTTAATCAAGGAAAGAAGTGACATTGTAGAAATTGTAGGTCAATACGTAAAGCTTCGTAAAAGAGGCCTTAATTTTCAAGGTCTTTGTCCTTTTCATAATGAAAAAACACCATCATTTGTAGTAAGTCCAGATAAGAAAATATTTCATTGTTTTGGTTGTGGGGCCGGTGGCAATGTGTTTTCATTTTTAATGAAGATTGATGGTCTTAGCTTTATTGATACTGTTAAACTCTTAGCAGAAAAATCCGGTGTAGAAATAAATGATGCTCAAATGATGAATTTTGAGAAAGATGATAGAGAGGTAGGTTTTTCATTATTGAGTAGAGTGAAGGACTCCTATCATAGTCAGTTAAGCAATGAGGAAGCAAGAAACTTTTTAAAAATGAGAGGTCTTGATCAAGAAACTGTTGATGCTTTTCAGCTTGGGTATTCTTCCAAAGTTTATTGTGATGAATTATTAGGGGTTAAAGATGTGAATGACATTAAGGATGATTTTATTGATATTGGAATAGGCATTGATGCTCAAGGCAAAGTAAAGGATCGTTTTTATAAGAGGTTTATGTTTCCCATAATTGATTTACAGGGCAGAACCTTAGGATTTGGTGGAAGGATTATTTCTGGAGAGGGTGCAAAATATGTTAATTCTCCTGAGACAAGGTTTTATCATAAAAGCAATGTGCTTTATGGACTAAATATGGCCAAAAAGTATATTAGGGAAAATAATGACCAATTAATTTTAGTTGAGGGTTATATGGATGCAATAAGCGTTTATCAGGCAGGCATTAAGAATATATCCGCAGTTTTAGGAACAGCTGTTACACCTCAACAATTTAATTTGGTAAAACGTTTCGTGAAATTATTATACATGTGTTTTGATAATGACGACGCAGGCAAAAACGCAATGTATCGAGTAAACGATGTTTTGCAGGATCCTGAGGTTGAGGTAAAGGTTATAGGACTAAAAGACAGTAAAGATCCAGATGAATATATCAAGAAATATGGTTTTGATAGTTTTAGAAAACAAATGGTAGAAGCGATTACCTATAAAGAATTTTTAATAGATCATTCTATTGGTATACATAGTAAGGTAAACGGAGTAGACAAGATGGCAGTGGAAGATAAATCAAGGGTTTTAAAAGAACTTAAGGCTATTCTTAGATTCGAGAATGATATTATTAAAAATGAGTATATTTCCATTATGGCTAAAAAGTTGGGAGTAGATTTAGATCAAGTTAAAAGTTATTTTTTTACGTATAATTCAATTTCTTCATCCAAAAAGAAGGATTATAAG
The DNA here is from genome assembly GCA_037141875.1 of Candidatus Riflemargulisbacteria bacterium. GTDB lineage: Bacteria > Margulisbacteria > Riflemargulisbacteria > GWF2-35-9 > DYQY01 > DYQY01. The sequence continues at coordinate 2,409 of JBAXBT010000116.1, read as the reverse complement.
GTTGATAAAGGCTCAAAAGATAAATTTTATAAGCTTGAGGAAGATGTCTTAGCCATACTTTTAAGTCATACTTCTTTGAGAAAAGATTTTTTAAGTAGTTTTTTAGTTGAGGACTTTTCTGATATTGAGCATAAAAAGATATTTGCATTAATTAACAATAACCCTGAGAAGGACGTGCAGTTCTTGTGTGATTTAGTTTCAAGCCAGAATATAATTAGCATTTGTATGAAAGATAATTATGCAAATCCCAAGTTTTTTTTACAAGAAGCATTGGATACAATTAAGAAGAAAAATAGTAGAGAAAAGATAGCAGAGCTTACGAAACAGATAATTGAGCTTGAAAAAAATGGTGATTTTGATAAACTTATGTTTCTAAATCAGCAACTGTCGGAGTTGATCAAAAATAAATGAATACAGAAGTCTTGTTTGAAGAAGCAGAAGCCCCTAACGATATTTTAGAGATATTAAAGGATACCCATATTGACTTGGAGGAGATTACCAATGAGGCAGATAGTGCTGTTGATGTTGATGGTCCTGAGGAGGAAGAAGAGTTAGAGGTTGATGTAGAAGAAGAAGTTTTGCAGGACGATGAAGGCAAAAAGGGACCTAAGTATGATTCCATAAAAATGTATTTAAAAGAAATTGGAAGAATTAAGCTTCTCAAAACTGAAGAAGAATTTGAGATTGCAAGAAGAATACAAGAAAATAATGACGATGAAGCAAGAAAGATACTTATCAGGTCAAATCTTAGATTGGTAGTAAGTATTGCTAAAAGATATAACGGCAGAGGACTTTCATTCTTGGATCTTATTCAAGAGGGCAATATAGGATTAATGAAAGCAGTAGATAAGTATGACTATACTAAGGGATATAAGTTTTCAACTTATGCAACTTGGTGGATAAGACAAGCAATAACAAGAGCTATAGCTGATCAATCTAGATCTATAAGACTTCCAGTTCACGTGGTTGAAACTCTTAATAAATTAAAGAAAATATCTAAAATGTTTATGCAGGAGTATAAAAGAAAGCCAACTGACGAAGAGCTAGCTCAGTTCAGTGAACTTTCAGTTCTTAAAGTTCAGGAGTTAGCTAAGATAGCACAGTTGCCAATTTCATTAGAGACACCGATAGGTGATGATGATAGCAACAGCTTGTCTGATATTGTGGAAAGTGATTCAGAAAAGAATCCTGAAGAGAGAGTGTTATCAGATCTTCTTAGAGAAGACTTAGAAACAGTGCTTCAAACTTTTCTTACAGAAAGAGAACAGATGGTTCTTCGTTTGAGATTTGGGCTACACGATGGAATGCCAAGAACATTAGAAGAAGTAGGACAAGTTTATAATGTTACTAGAGAACGAATAAGGCAGATAGAAGCCAAAGCCCTAGAAAAATTAAGACAACAGACCAGAGATGGTCATATGATGTCTTACTTAAGGTAGGGTTGAGATAGTTCTTTTTTCTTGGTATTCTTAAACTAACAGATTTTTTCAATTGATTTTTATCGGGAAATTTATAAATTAGTGACGATAATTCTATACTAAACAATAAATATTGAAGGGAGTATAGAGAATATGAGGAATAAAGTGATTGGTATTAGTAAAGATGTTGAGATGTTAAGTTATTTAGCTTCGGTTGGAGTTACGGATGCTGACTTTGCCGATATTTCTGCTCATGACATTAGCTTACAAGAGTGTGCAAAAAGATTTAAGGTTATTCAAGAAGGTGTTACCACTATTCCAATTATACGACCACTTAGAAAAGAAGATATTATTTCTTTAGCTGATTTACCTGTATTACCTTTAACAGAAGAAATAACCTATTCAAAGTTTACTCCATCATCTGGTGCAGCAAGTAGAATGTTTCAATCTTTAGCAGAGACATTAAAATCAATTAGAGAAACTGGTACAATTCCTGTAAAACACGAAAAAAGCATAGCTGCTTTTATTTTAGGATTATCCATAACCTCTGATCACCAGTTTGCTTTTTTAAGTGAACTTGCTTCTGTTTTATCTGAAAAAGAAGGAGCTGAACTAGTTGATTTAATTGAAAAGATTAACAGTGGTGATGTGTCAAAGATAGAATCAATAAAAACTATATTAGAATTTGTTCTGGAGGATAAAGGTCTTAATTATTCAAATAAACCAAAGGCATTAATTGCTTTTCATACAAATGAGTATGGTAAACCAGTTACAGCTTTGGAAGAACAAATGGTTGATGCCGTAATGTATGGACAGTCGAAACTTCATTTAACCGTATCAGAAGAGCATATGTCTTGGTATGAACAGGAAGTAGAAAAGATAAAACAAGAACAAAATGCGTTAGCAGATGTTGAAATTACATATTCTTTTCAAGCAAAGGGTTCAGACTCTCCAGCATTAGGAGAAGACGGGAAGGTGTTTAGAGATAATA
>JBAXBT010000115.1:0-5193 GCA_037141875.1 Candidatus Riflemargulisbacteria bacterium | reverse complement strand
AGAAAATCCTTTGCGCCTTCATCGCCTTGCTCTGCCTCTATTTTTAATTCTTCATAAGGAATGGGTGTTGTAGACATTCTGCAACATTTTCCACACATTTTACAAAGCCGCTGTGGTCTTGAAGTTATAAAATCAGACAAGTCATTCTCCTAATACAATTCAATATGTTTGATATAGCGGGGTCTTGCTTTTACTTCGCGATAAACTTGCCCTAAGTATTCGCCTATTATTCCTAGGCAAAAAATCTGCAAACCGCCGAAGAATGCAAGCATTGTCACTTGCGTTGCCCAACCCTTTGGGGTGGAATTTAAAAATATTTTTTCATATAAAACTTCAACGCCTAATCCGAAACTGAAAAGCGCCATGACCAGACCTAGTACCGCGATAATTCTCAACGGAACAATGCTGAAGGAAGTTATACCGTTTAAAGCAAGCCCCAACAAGCTCATAAAATTAAACTTAGATTTCCCAAGCAGTCGTGGAGTTACTTCAAATTTAACATAGGCCGTCTTTAATCCAATCTCATGGAAAAACCCTCTTAAAAATAATTGTTTTTCAGTATATCTTGCCAAAATATCTAATGCACGCTTGCTAACAAGCCTGTAATCAGAGTGATTTAAAGGGATTTTTGCCCCCAGTAAATTCATCAACTTATAGAAAAACAATGCCGTATATTTTTTAAATATTGAATCTGTATCCCTGCTGTTTCTAATCCCTGAAACTATGTCGTAGCCTTCAGAATATTTATCTACAAATGCTTCAATCGCCCACTGGTCTTGCTGTAAATCAGCATCAATAGATACAACACAGTCGCAACCGATATCTCTTACACCCAAAAGTCCGGCCATGATGGCTTTTTGGTTTCCGTAATTTTTAACAAATTTGACACCTTTTACAAGATGGTTTTTTTTGTGAAGATCTTCTATAATTGGCCAAGTATTATCGTTGGAGCCATCATCTACAAGATAAATATAGCTATCTTCTAAAATTTTGCCTTTTTCTATTAATGAATTAATAACTTCAAATAGGCTGCTGACAGTGCTATCAATTAATAACTCCTCATTAAAACAAGGTATAATAATGGCCAAAGTAGGTTTTCTCATCTTTAAATATTTCCCATACTATTTTATTTACTCTATTTATATTATAATATTCAGGTATCTAGAGCAAGAGAATTTTATTTTTAGTGACAAAAAAAAGGTTTCTCCTGTAAGAGATGGAAATAATATTGAGACAACAATCGATAAGTATATGCAGTTCATTATGGAGGTAGCCTTAGAAAGGGGCATAAAGAATGTAGAGGCTAAGAGTGGTGTTGGGATAATAATGGATGTATACACCGGTGAGATATATGCCATGGCTAGTTATCCTGCATATGACCCTAATGACTTTTCTGCTGATTTCGCAAACGATCCTACCTGTTTTTGGAATAGAGCTATTTTTATGGACTATGAGCCAGGGAGTGTTATGAAGTTATTTGCAATTGCGGCTGCCTTGGATGAAGGAGTTATTAAACAGAAGGAAAAAATATATTGTCCGAATAGATTAGTAGTAGATAGGTCTGTTATTGAGGAGGCTCATGATGCCATGGCCACAGATTCACTTACTAAGGATATTTCAGAGATAATCATAAAGTCTTTGAATGTTGGAGCAGCTAAAATTGGTTTGAGTTTAGGTGCTGAAAAGATGTATAAACATTATGTTAGATTTGGTTTTGGTAAACAGACCGGCATAGAGTTGCCAGGTGAAAGTCCGGGTTCATTGAGGCATTATTCCCATTGGTATAAGACAGACCTTAGCAGAATGGCATTTGGGTATGGGTTAACTGCAACTCCTATACAACTTATAAGAGCCATTGCTGTTTTTGCTAATGGCGGAGATTTAGTCCAGCCACATATTTTAAAAGGTACCAAGATAAGAAAAAAAGAGCGAGTTCTTAGTAAACATACATCGGATTTTATGATGGAAGCAATTAGACGTACAGTGGAAGAGGGTACAGGAGTTGCAACTAAGATAGACCAGTTTACAATCGGTGGGAAAACAGGTACAGCGAGATTATTTTCTCATGAAAACAATCAATATATGCCTGGACAATACAATACAACATTTTTAGGGGTGTTTCCTGTTGCTAAACCAAAGTATGCAATGATAATTATGGTAAATGATCCAGCTAAGAATAAGTTTGCTGCTACTTCGGCTGTACCTATTTTTAAAGAAGTAACTGAAAGAGTTATTCGGTATTTACATATGGACCCAGTTTAGAAAATTCAAAATTCAAAATTCAAAATTCAAATAAATCCTTAAATCAAAAAATCCAAATCATTAAAAAGTTGTTTATGTGTTTAGGCGACTGCGTAGCTGTTTAATTGTTTAATTTGAATGTAAAGATAAATCCAAGAACAAATAAACAAGTTTGCGTTAGCAAACTATAAACATTTAAACAAATAAACATAAATTTTGATTTTGGGCTTTGACATTTGCCATTTATTTATTGGTCTCTTCAATCTAGACACTGTAAAACGGAAAGGATACAATAATGTTATGAAAATCAAACATATTAATAATGTAGTAGTGCTTATGGGTGGGACTTCTTCTGAGAAGGAGATATCGCTTCGTTCTGGTAAAAATGTAGCTGATTCTTTACGTTTGTCAGGTTATGAAGTTATCCAGATAGATCCAGAGTATCAAGAATTACCAAAACAGATAGATTTTGTTTTTATTGCTTTGCATGGAGAAGGCGGCGAAGATGGCCAGATTCAGTCTAAATTGGACAATTTAGGCATTCCATATTCTGGTTCTGGTGTAATATCTTCTGTTCTTGCTTTTGACAAACTATTAACTAAAAAGGTTCTTTGTTTATATGGGATTCCCACAGCAGACTTTTGTTTAATTAATTCTGAAAAAGATTTGGAAAAGATAGCTAGTTTTCCAGCTGTTATTAAGCCAGCATTAGAAGGATCCAGTATTGGTGTAGAAATAGTAGACAATAAAGAACAGGCAGTAGCTGTCTATCAAAAGCTAAAAGATAAATTCTCTCATTTATTTGCAGAAACATTTATATCAGGCAAAGAAGTAACTGTGAGCATTGTTGGCGATCAAGTGTTACCTATATTAGAGTTAAGACCGAAGAATAGATTTTATGATTTTGAGGCAAAGTATACAAAGGGTATGACAGACTTTATACTGCCAGCAGAACTTAGTAAGGAAGCCGAACAACTAGTAAAAGAAATAGCCAAGAAATCTTATAATGCAATAGGATGCAGAGGTGCAGCTAGAGTAGATATGATTATCGATCATAATAAAGGACCATTTGTGTTAGAACTTAATACATCACCAGGGATGACAGAAACAAGTGATCTTCCTGCGCAGGCTAAAGCTGATGGCATTGAGTTTGACCAATTACTAGAACTTATTATGAAAAATTCTTTATGATGAATAAAAAAAAGTCATTATTTATTTTTGTTGTTGTTTTAATTTTTCTTTTTATTTGGCTCTTAAGTAAGTTAGATGTTTGGACTATAAAAACAATTCAAATTAAGAATAATATTTTTGTGACTAATAAAAGTCTTATTCATCAAGCCTCCACGATGAACTATGGTGATAATATTCTTTATTATCCAAGTGCAAAGGTGCGTAAGCAGCTACTTAAAGATATCCCTCAGCTAAGGAAGGTGACGATTAGAAAGAATGTTTTTACTAACACTATTACTTTTAAGATAAAAGAAAGGGAACCATTTGTTAATATTATTTTTTATCCTAATTATTATGTTGTTAGTGAAGAAGGAGTGCTTTTAAATGTAGATGTGTCAGGTAATGTTTATGATTTAGAAGAGGTTATGAATCTGCCAATTCTTACTGGAATAGATGAAAAGTTAGTTTTAAATCAGAAGCGTCTTCCCGAAGAGTATACTTTATTATTAAACACAATATTGAAAAAGTTTTTTTATTTTTTTGGTAAAGAGACATTAAAACTAGATGTTACTAGCAAGAAAGATATCGTGGTTATGACTGATGATATTTTTGATATTAAAATAGGGGATATGGAAAGAATAGATGATAAAATCAAGATTTTTAAAATACTATATAAGAAATTAAAGGAACGAAAGGACGATATTATGTATATTGATGTCCGTTATCCTGAGTATCCTGTGGTTAAATATGTTAGATAATATTAACAGAGTTCTCTTTTTGGATAGAGATGGCGTCATTAATAAGCGTTTAATTGATGAATATGTTACAACGGTTGAAGAATTTGAGTTTCTTCCAGGTGTGTTAGAAGCTATAAGTAAACTTAACAGTTCATTTAGTCGGATATTTATTGTAACTAATCAGCAGGGTATCGCTAAAGGATTAATGACAGAAGTTGATTTGTCGGAAATTCATTTGAATATGTTACAGCAAATAGCAGCTAATGGTGGTAAGGTTGATGCTGTTTTTTATTGTCCTCATATGCGTAATGAAGGTTGCGATTGCAGAAAACCAAAGATTGGAATGTATGAGCAAGCATTGGGCTCTTTTCCAGATATAAAAAATAAAGTATTATATATGGTAGGAGATACTTCTTCTGATATGCTATTCGCAAAGAATATTGGCGCTGTAGCGGTGATGATTAATGATGTTTCTGTAATTGATGAAGGGAATTACAAATTTGTATTTTCGTCATTAAAACAATTCGCTAAAGATATCCATTTAGTGCTTACTTGACATTGTGTTATAATCGAAATGAGGCAAAAGATGCAGACAAAGAAAAATAAACTTAATAGAAATAATATAGTTTACGGTCTAGACTTTGGGACGACCTCCGTAAAGATCTCTAAAAATGAATTAATCGATCAGCATGACTTTAAAGTGCTCGATTATTTAAAGTTACGTTATCCAGAACCTTTAACCAAAAAGATGACAGATTTTACTCAGTTTACTGATTACATTATTCGATCATTTAATAAGATTGATGGTGAAACGGACGAATCTAAAGTAATTGAAAGAAAAGTTTTGGTTACTTTGCCTATGAGTCACTATACATCTAAGATTGTTCCTGTTTCTATGCCAATTAGTGGGAACAGAGTTGAGCATGAGCATAAGGTAGAGCTGATAAATATGGCTAGAGAAAAGTGTAAAACCGGGATAATCTTACATACGGCACCATTGACTTACAGGATAGATGGGAAGGTTATAAAGGATCCAATTTTTAGA
>JBAXBT010000114.1:0-5196 GCA_037141875.1 Candidatus Riflemargulisbacteria bacterium | reverse complement strand
AATGAAAAGGTATAGCCTTCTTCTATCATTTTAGGCATCCATTCAAACAATACCGCTAAAGTATACTGTTTAGCTATATGCCCAATAGCAATAACCTGACCCTCATTATCTGCTATTTTTTTTACTTGATTAAGTTGTTTCTTAATATATTCAGGGTCATCAACACTATCAATAAAAACCTGATTATAGGCTGACTTTACTCTTGCCTTTCTTGCTTGTTCATAAAGAACTGAAGAAGGAACTGAAAGACTATCCAAAACATATAAATTATTCTTTTTTGCCCACCCTACAATATTATTAACCATATCACGAGAGGAAGTCACATATGAGCCCATATGATTATTAATTCCTGCAACACCTCCTGCCCCTAACAAAGCAGCAGAAGCCTCATTAAGCTTAGTATTTGTTGTTTTCTTAGTATCCTTAGCCGTTATCATATACCTATACCCACTTGTCTTTGAGTTGCTGCTTTCTTTATCCTCATGCGTAGAAAAAGACTCCATTGGCATATGCATAATTACTTCAATATTGTTCTTTAGTTTATAATACTTAAGCAAATCTATTGAATGCTCTTCTCCTGGAATAATCGCCACATTCAACTTGTTTTCCATCATTTCTAACAAATAATATCTAATAGTTTTTACGCCTAAATCATCGATTACTATTGCTATTTTCTTTTCTTTATTCTTATCATAGGTAGCAGGCTTAACTAGAACTCTGACCGTTGGTGAAACTGCTTTTATCTGAGGAGTTACAAAAATAGGAGCTATGTTATCAAGAGAAACAACAACTTCTGCATTTACTGTAACTACAGGCTTTTCGACAGGGACAATATAAGTTGAGCCTTCCTTAGGTAAATATTTTTCTGCTTCTTTTTCTAAAGTGATATATCTAAATAAAAACAAAAGAGAATTAAGAATGGTAACTATTATAAAAAGAATGAAAATCCCTAATAAGAGATTTTTTTTTGTAATCATTTCTTCTTAAGATATTTTATAGCTTGTTGAAGCTGAAAATCTTTTTCTAAAGAATACTCATACTTCCCTTCCTGAATTAATTTAAGATCTTCTGAAGGTATCTCTACTTTTATATCTGGAGTTATCCCTACTTTGTTGATATCGGTACCTTTTGGTGTCAAATATTTAGCTGTTGTTAAAAGCAATGCTGACTCATCCATCAACGGAATAACTTCTTGAACAGAAGCCTTCCCAAAAGTCTGGGTGCCCATGATAACTCCTCTGCCATGGTCTTTTATTGCTCCAGCTAATATCTCTGAAGCAGACGCTGACGCACCATTAACTAGAATCAACAATGGACCATTAAACACTTGGCTATTAGCTATGCTAGAAATCAAGGCTCTTCTGTCACCTTTTCTTCCAACCGTATTGACAACTACTTCATTCCCAATAAATATTCCGGCTATGTCCAATGCGTTTTGCAATAGACCACCACCATTATATCTAACATCTATTATCAACTTTTCCATTCCTGCTTTCTTTAAAGAAATTATTGCATCTCTTAATTCTGCATACGTATCTTTGCTCTCAAATGTCATTAAACGAATATATCCTATCTTGTCGCCAACTAATTGTTTTTCTTTAATACTTTTTATCTGAATAATATCTCTTTCAATTTTAATAGAAAAATCATCAGAAACACCATCTCTGTGAATACCCAAAACAACAAATGTTCCTTTTTCTCCTCTAATCCTGGAAACTGCTTCTTCTAAAGAAATACCAACAGCTGATTTATAATCAATGCTAGTTATAACATCAAATGACTTAAGCCCAGCTTTGCTAGCAGGTGTACCCTCCATCGGAGAAATAACAATCAGCTTATCTTGTTTAAGACCTATATGAATACCTATACCGTAAAAATTACCCTGCAAATTCGTCCTTAATTCAGAATACCCATCAGGCTTAAGAAATCTTGAATAAGGATCATCCAAAGATTTAAGCATTCCCTCTATCGCATTATGAACAAGTTCTTCGTTAGTAATATCTGTTTCAACATATTGGTTCTCTATAAGGTCAAAAACCTTGAGTATTTGAAGCTTCCAATTTGTTGTGGAAATATTGTTGGCATTGACAGTTAAACAGGAAAGAAATACTAATAAAGTTAAGAAAAAACTGCGCAATTTAAACATAATGATATCTTATAAAGAATTTCGATATTTGACAATTCTTATTCAACATCTTTCTCATCTTTTAGGCAAATACAGTAATGGGTCTTGAACCTTACCGCTTTTACGTACTTCAAAATGAAGATGTGGACCAGTTGATAAGCCTGTACTTCCTACTAATCCAATGACCTGTCCTTTAGCAACCTTAACGTTATTTTTGACTAAATACTTTGATAAATGACCATATAGAGTGGTTGTATTATTACCATGATCAAGAATAACAACATTCCCATAGTTGCCCCATCTCCCTGAATATAAGACGATACCTTCATCAACCGCAAAAACTGGCCTTCCAGAAGGCGCTCCTACATCTATACCAGTATGAAAAGTGCTAACCCTTAAAATAGGATGGAATCTATCGCCAAACCAAGACGTAATATTTCCCAATACTGGCCATATGTATTTGCCATCTCCCATTTGAGCAAGTTGTTTTGATTGCTGCAACCCAACTATAAGTTCCTCTATTTTTTTTGAGTCATCTAATAAACTTTTTGCTTTTCTTTCATACTCACTCTTTTGAAAAAGGAGCTGATTATATAAATCCTTCTTCTTATTGTTATTAGCTAAAATATTCTTCCTTAATGAATTTATTGCTTCTTGTCTCTCTGTAAGAATATCCATTTGTGCTTCAAGTCGATATCCTTTGTACTTAAGACTATCACTTTTTTTCTTTATATCACCTAAGAAATTCACATCCATACTAATCAAAAACTCTAACATATAAGTAATATTAATCTGATCTGTAATCTCGCTATGTTCGACTAACTGCTCTAAAAAATCTGTGTTACTAAGTTTGTAATAATAAAAATACTTATTATTCAGTTCATTTAATACCTGATCAAAAAGCTTTTTATCAAGACCAAGTTCTTTTTCTAACCAATCAACTTCTTTTTCAATAGCTTTTTGTTGCTCAACTACTCTTTCTAGTAAATCATTCTGCTGTTTTAATAGCTTTTCTATTGCAGATATTTCATCAGCTACTTCTTTAGCTTTCCTATCTGTCTCATCTATCATAGATTTTTGCTTAGAAATCTCATTATAGATACCTTCTAATTCTTGTTTTTTCTCTTTAATCTTTGAATCATAATCTAAACAAAATGATAGACTAATTAGCAAAACAACTAACAAATGTAAAACTATCTTCACTATTTCACAAAACTCCTTTTCTTTCTTTGAAAGTTAATTGCAAACCTATGAGCCTCATCTCTGACCATTTGAAGTAGTCTGAGCCCTTGGTTCCTTTCTTCTAATTTTAACCCTTCATCTCTAAATGGCAAATAAATAATTTCTTCTCTTTTTGCTAAAGCACAAATATCTTGATTTGTTATACCTAAATCCGAAAATGCTTTTAGCACAGAACTTAACTGCCCCTTGCCTCCATCTACTACTACTAGGTCTGGCCTATTCTCTTTATTTAGCTTAGCAAATATTCTAGTTGCTAACTCATACATAGAAGCAAAATCATCATTATCTAAAACTGTCTTAATATTATATTTCCGATATCTATCCTTCTGAGGAACACCTTCTTGAAAATAAACACACGAAGCGACTATATTCTCTCCACTTAAGTGTGATATATCTAAACCAATAACACTTAATGGCCTATTCCTTAACGATAAATCAGTTTGTAATCCATCAGCCAATACTGGATAATCAATATCAGCCCTAACTTCTAGCTGCATCTTAACTGCAAAATGAGAATTCTTTTGGAGCATTTCATACAAATCAATAAGCTCTTTTGAAGGTCTTGAATAAACTTTAACCTTCTTCTCTTTGAAAAAAAGCTCAAGATCTCCTTCTACAGAAGAACCCTGCCAATAAACATAATCAGGAAAATCATCATGTATGGAATAAAACTGAATCAAAGCTTTTGCTATTACACTGTTTAAATCTTCTTCATCTTCCGTAATTACCTCATGAATAAACTGTTGCGCTAAATAACCTTGTTTAATCCTAAAAACTTGAAATACTACACTATTAAAATGCTCTATAAAGACAAACATATCAACATTCTTATTTAAATTAAATATTTCTATTCTCTGGGAAACAAAAAGACCATCAAGAACGTTTAATTGCATCTTTACTGCTTGTGCTTCTTCAAACTGTAACTCATTACTTGCTTTTAACATTCTATCCGTAAGCACATCCACCAATTCTTTGAACCTACCCTCCAATAAAGCTATCACATCACCAATCCTTTGATGATATTCCTCTACAGAAATCTTGCCATCGCAAGGAGCTTTACAAGAACCTAAGTGATAATACAAGCAAGGACCTTTTTTGCTAAGAACTCTACATCTCCTGAGCCCAAAGTTCTCTTTAATTATGTCTTGTAACGCTTTAAAAAAATTACCTTGCACATATGGACCAAAATATAGAGCACCATCTTTATTTGTTTGCCTTGTCCTGATTACTCGAGGGAATTTCTCACATAAATCAATTTTAAGATATGGATAAGTTTTCCCATCTTTTAACCTAGTATTGTAACGAGGATAATATTCTTTGATAAATCTATTCTCTAATATCAAAGCTTCTGCTTCGTTATCAACCAAAACATAGCTAACATCAGCTATTTTCTTAACCATAGCGCTTATCTTGGGAGGATGATCAGTCTTTTGGAAATAACTTTTAACTCTTTTATTAAGACTCTTTGCTTTGCCCACATACAAAACATCCCCAGAAGCATCTTTCATTAAGTATACTCCTGGGGATGAAGGCAAACTAATTTTGGTTAACAATTTATCTTTTTGTTTTTTTCTCTTCTTCTTCTATTGTCGCAATTAAAGGAACAACAACATTAATACCAGTAAACAACTTAATATTTGCAGAATATTTGCCTGCTGTCTTAATGTGAGTATTAATTGCGATTTTCCTTTTAGGAATATCTAATCCATTTGCTTCTTTTATCTTATCAGCAACATCCTGATTCGTAATTGAACCATAAATATGTCCTGTTAAGGCTGCCTTTGCAACAAATATAAGCTCAAGATTTTTTAATTGGTCAGCTTGTTTTT
>JBAXBT010000113.1:0-5230 GCA_037141875.1 Candidatus Riflemargulisbacteria bacterium | reverse complement strand
TTATAATTTGTTCTAATGTTTTAGGTGGTTGTTCAGGAACAACAGGGCCGAGCTCTATAGATTCTTCCACGAAAAAACCTTATGGAATGACGTTTCCTTTTATTACTATTGAGGACATGGTTAATGTTCAATACGCCCTAGTAAAGTCTCTTGGTATAGAGTGCTTATACTCTATTTCTGGAGGTTCGATGGGCGGAATGCAAGCGCTGAAGTGGGCACAAATGTATCCTGAAATGATTAAATCTGTAATTGCCATTGCTACTACCACCAAGCTTTCACCACAAGCTATTGCCTTTAATGAGGTTGGAAGACAAGCAATAATCTCTGATCCTGCATGGAACAAAGGAGACTATTATGGCAAAAAAGATTCTCCTCACAAAGGGCTGAGTATTGCTAGAATGTTGGGACATATAACCTACCTATCTGAAGAGGGTATGACTAAGAAGTTTGGAAGACAACTAAGTAGCTCTGAACAGTATCAATATGAATTTTTAACGGAATTTCAAGTAGAAAGCTACTTGCATTATCAAGGACAGCGTTTTACTGAAAGGTTTGACGCTAATTCATATATCTATATTACCAAGGCAATTGATTATTTTGACCTTGCTGACGGATATTCTTCTTTGGAGGAAGCACTAGTAAAGATAAAGAGCAAATTTCTTGTGTTATCTTATTCTTCAGATTGGTTGTTCCCGACTTATCAGTCAGAGGAATTAGTCAAATCACTTAGAAAAAATAATGCAGATGTCTCGTTTTGCGAAATTAAGGCTGATTATGGGCATGATTCATTTTTATTAAAAAATGACCTTCATGAGAAGCTTATCCATGGATTTCTGGAGAATGTATAAATGAAAAGAGTTTTAAAGATGTTAGATCAAAGAAAAGATTTACAGACCATACTAAATTATATTGAGGAAGGTTCAAGAGTTCTTGATATTGGCTGTGGAGATGGTAGCTTATTATATACCCTGAAAAAAACCAAAAACATACAGGCTTTTGGTTTAGAGATTGATGAAGAGAAAATAGCGGAATGTGTTAGCAAGGGTTTAAGTGTCATTCAATATGACTTAAATAAGGGATTACCTGATTATCAAGATAAGGCATTTGATTTCATTATTCTTTCTCAGACATTACAACAGGTGGCAAGACCAGACGAAGCAATTAAAGAAGTCGTTAGAGTAGGCAAAAAGGCAATTGTAAGTGTTCCAAATTTTGGGTTTTGGAAGTGCAGGTTTGATATAATGTTCAGAGGTATAACTCCGGTCACTAAGGCACTTCCGCATATGTGGTACAACACGCCTAACTTGAGAGTTCTTACTATTAAAGATTTTTATGATTTTTGTAATACTATGGGAATTAGAGTAATCAAAACGATTCCATTGGCATCAACTAATGGAGACATTAAAAAGGTAATTACTTGGTTGCCTAATCTAAGAGCCGATTATTGTATTTTTATGTTAGAAGCAAAATAGAAAACCCTTGTTTTTTCTTTGTTGACACTCGTTATCTTTGAAGGTAAAATTTGTAGCTGGTTTGAAAACTCAAACTGTCAATTAATAAGTGAACTAGTGAACTAGTGAACAGATGAACGGAGAAATTAATGTACGCAATAGTTGAAGTTTCTGGGAAACAATATAAAGTAGAAAAAGGCATGAAACTTTATGTCGATAGACTTGGCGAAAAAGATAAAGCCAAACTCGTTTTTGATAAAGTTCTTTTTGTTAATGATGGAAAGGATATCAGCGTTGGAACACCTTATGTAGAAGGTTTTGTTGTAAAGGCTGAAGTAGTAGATCCAGAAATAAAAGATAAAAAGGTAATAGTTTTTAAGTATAAAAATAAAACAGGTTACCATAAGAAACAAGGTCACAGACAACAATATACATTGCTTACTATTAAAGATATATTGAAGTCTGATAGTAAGGCTATCAAAGCAGAGAACAAGGAAGTCGTAACTGAAGTAACTCCAGTAGTTGCAGAAGTTAAGAAACCAGTAGCAAAGAAAATAGTTAAAGCTTCTGATTCTGCAGAAAAGAAGCCAGTTAAAAAAACAACTGTAAAAAAAGCAGAGTAAATAATAGGGAGAAACAGCTATGGCTCATAAAAAAGGTAAAGGTAGTTCAAGTAACGGAAGAGATAGTAATCCTAAGTATTTAGGTGTTAAAAAGTTCGGCGGAGAAAAAGTAATTGCAGGCAATATAATTCTTAGGCAAAGAGGCACAAAATTCAAGCCAGGTAAGAATGTAGGACTAGGAAGAGACTATACTATATTTTCATTAATTGAAGGTAAGGTTAAGTTTGAGACAGGAAGAGATAATGTTAAGAAAGTTAGCGTAGAAGCAGTAGTCTAATTAAGTAGTTAGTTTTGTAATATAATAAAAAGCGGGCTATTATGTCCGCTTTTTTTTTGACAGGGGCGTTAATGTTTATTGATGTAGCTGATATTTTAGTAAAGGCTGGCAATGGCGGAAAAGGATGCGTAAGCTTCAGAAGAGAGAAATACGTTCCACGAGGTGGTCCAGACGGCGGTGATGGAAGTAAAGGTGGCGATATCATCGTTATTGCCGATACTCATTTAAAGAGTTTGATGGACTATCAATATAAAAAAGTTTATAAGGCCCAAAATGGATTTCCAGGAGAAGGACGAGATTGTTACGGCAAAAAAGGTGAAGACGTAATATTAAGATTTCCTGTAGGCACAACAATTACTAATAAAGAGACTGAAGAATTGATTGTCGATCTCACAAATGATGGGCAAGAGTTTGTGCTGCTAAGGGGTGGTATTGGTGGAAAAGGAAACGCAAGATTCGCTAATTCGATTAATCAAACACCATATTATGCTCAGCCTGGTTTGCCAGGAGAAGAGATAAGTATACATTTAGAACTTAAATTAATCGCTGATGTAGGTATTATAGGATTTCCAAATATAGGAAAGTCTTCTTTGATTTCAAGAATTACAAATGCTAGACCTAAAATAGCGGATTATCCTTTCACAACTCTAGTTCCTAATTTAGGAGTTGTGAATTATAAGAATGATAAGCAATTTGTTGTTGCCGATGTGCCAGGAATTATTGAGAATGCACATCTTGGTCAAGGTTTAGGACATCAGTTTCTAAGACATGTTGAGAGAACTACAGTGTTAATCCATATGTTAGATGTTTCAGACTTTAAGTCTATGGACCCTAAAGAAGCTTATGATGTTCTGAATAATGAGTTGGCTTTGTACAATGAGGAAATCTTAGAAAAGAAACAACTAATTGTCTTTAATAAAATAGATACTCTCCACGATAGAAGTATATTGCAAAAATATAGTGAAGTATTTAATGAGAAGGTATTTTATATTTCTGCAGTCACTGGCGAAGGCGTAGAAGCCTTAATGGCTGAATTAGTTACATATTTATAAAACATCATAAAAAATAGTTATATTTTAGTTATCCACAGGTGTCTTATAGGTATAAAATCATTTTTTGAATAACAGTCACTAGCAGGTTAGCAAAAAAATGAATTAAAGGATGGGGTGTTTATTGTTTATGGTCAATTTATTGAATAAGCTTTATATTGTTGGATTTGGCAGCATTGACACTGGTATTTTACAGTGCTAACTTTAACAATATAATGAGTAGCGATTTAGGTATATATAATTACGGTCTTACTTCAAATGTTGCAAATAAGTTTGATCCAGCCAAACCAGAGGAAGCAATTCTTTATTTCCAACAGAGTTTTAGCAATATTTTCGAGAATTTTCTATCACAGGATACAAGCAGTAGTTCGACAGATAGTTTGTTTGGAACTTCTTCTAGTAGTTCTTCTTCCAGTAGTTCTAGTTCTAGTTCATCCTATGACCCTTTCTCATCCAGTTATGACTATTATTCTCAGATGATAAATCTGCAAACCCAACAATCAGGATCCAGTACTTCCTCAAGTCAGTTGGAACTTTTGAATGGTGCAGCGAATCTAATAGGAAAAGAAGCGGTTTACTCCTATCAAGGTCAAAAGTTAACAGGTGTCATCCAAACGGTAGTAAATGATAATGGTGGAATATATTTTAAGATAGATGGCGACCTAGTTAAGATTGATCAGTTGTTAGAAGTAGGAAAGGCAGTGTAATAATGCTAGATATTATGAAAAATGGCGAAAATGCCATGAGAGCATTCGAAACAGCTCTAAGACTTCAAACAGCGAATATGGGCAACATGAGCACCACAGGATATAAGTCACTAAAGTATTCATTTAAGACAGTTTTTAATAAAGTAATAAATACAGGATCAGCTGGAAGTTTACAGCAGGGAGGAACCAATCCACATCAAGAAGGCTCAAGCGTTGCTTTGGCTAATATTACTATAGATTTTTCACAAGGAGAACTTGGTACAGGCAATAAGTTAGATCTAGCAATTCAAGGCAATGGTCTTTTTATAGTTTCTCCTGATAATGGAAACACTTTCTTATATACTAGAGCTGGTAATTTTCAGCTAAATGAACAAGGAGAACTGCAAGATAATTCAGGAAGAAGCGTATATGGATATAAGTCTATTGGCAATGGAGAGTTTGATACTTCCAGGATAGAACCAATTATTGTTGAGAATACTGTAAATGCAGGCTGGCAGACGGCTGGCACAAAAGGTATTTTGGTAGAAAATGTAACTCTTTCAGCTCAAAGTTTAGAGCTAGGAGTCCCTTTATATCAGGTAGCATTAACTGATTTCCCAAATAAATCAGCTTTGATTCAGCACGATGGTTCGACATATAAGGCTACTCCTGCTGCTGGTATCCCTTTTGACCCTTCACCTCCTTTGGTAAACGGAATGGGTCAAGCTATGTCTCAATCAGTTGAAAAATCCAATGTGTTTTTTATTGGAGAAACAGTAGATGCAATGGAAATTCAGCGTGCGATGTCTGCTAGTTTAACAGCAGTAAAAATTGCTAGTCAGCAGATAGAAAATATAATACAACAGTTAGGAAATTAATGAATGGTAGTTAGTATGGAGATAAAACTGCCTCAAGCACTTGGGCAGTGGCATCTGTATCAGCCTGATACATCATCTGTAATGAAGGAAGAAGTATCTGAGAGTACTCGAAAGAGGCTTATCTCAGAGCTTAATATTTTTTCCAAATGGATGGGTAACATATCAGTAAAGGCAAAGGATAAGTATCAATTAAATTTTGCGTTGAAGTCAGTTTCGGCTAATAACGTATATAGTACTGATTTACAAAGGATGCTAGGTAATAATTT
>JBAXBT010000112.1:0-5243 GCA_037141875.1 Candidatus Riflemargulisbacteria bacterium | reverse complement strand
CCACTGGGATAACAAAGAAAGGAACTATCATGGCAATGCTTGCGGATAATGGCGCTTGAGCTGGCCCAAGCACAAAGAATAGAATGATAGCAGTGAAGAATCCAGTCATCATTCCGGCCCAGCTGGCAGCCTTGGTTGTTTTTTCCCAGAATAGACCATAAACGTATGGAGCCAAGAATGAACCTGCTACAACTCCCCAAGAGAGCGACATTAAAGTTACGATAACGCTAAACTCATGTCTAGCAATTACCCAAGAGCCAATAATAAATACCCCGCTAAGAACTCTCATTAGGATTAGAATATTTTTCTGAGATGCTTTAGGGTTGATGACACCATGATAAAAATCCATAACAATGGCAGAGGCAGATACTAATACTAAAGAAGAAAGCGTTGACATAGATGCTGATATTATAAGAAGTAAAATAACTGCCATAAATACTGGTTGCAATTATTGGTTAAGCATAGTTGGAATAAATAAATCAAACACCGGCTTCCCGTTTACTAATGGTATTGAAGTTGGAGTAAAGAACACATGGGTCATTGCCCCAATAAAGTAAGCAGAGAAAACGATTACGATTGCAAAGATTGAAGTAATGATCGCTGCTTTGTTGATTAGGGATTCGTCTTTTATGGCATAAAATTTTTGAACCATTTGAGGAAGTCCCCATGCTCCGAAAGAGGTCATAAAGACGAGTGATGCTAAGGTTAGCCAGTCTGGTTGCTTTGCTATCGGGATATGATGGCCGTAGTTTACTAGTATTTGACTAACAGCGGAGACAACTCCACCAGCATGATTACTCAAAATATAAACCATTAGGATAGAGCCAAAAAACATAACAATACCCATTACGAAATCACTAACTGCTATGGCGATATAACCACCCAAGATAAGGTACACGCCAGTAAGGAGTATCATTACAAATAAGGCTATATCATAAGGTATATTAAAGCTTATTTCAAAGAGGTGCCCTAATCCTTTGAAGACAGAGGCAGAATATGGGAGTAGGAAAATAAAGATTATTAGGGAGGAAACTATTTTGAGAGAAGGGCTAAGGTATCTTTTATTAAAGAATTCTGGCATTGTAAGAGCGCTTAGGTTATTTGTCATTCGTCGCGTTCTTTGACCTAATATTTTCCAAGACAAATAGCAACCGATAACAACATTTCCTGCAGCTATCCAGAGTGCATTTAATCCAAAACCCCATCCAAGCTTTCCAGCAAACCCAATAAAGAGAACTGCAGAAAAGTAGGTTGTTCCGTAAGCTATTCCAGATAGCCATGCACCAATTGTTCTTGAGCCTAGAAAAAAATCGTTAACAGAAGTTACTTTTTTCATGCTCCAGATTCCGATAGAGATAATTACTAAAATAAAAACACTTAAAAAAATAGCATTAATCATTGGTTAGTCCTTTCAATGTAGATATTATATGAAATGTATCATTGAATTTATTGAAATGTCGAGAGCAGACAAAAAAAGTAATAAAAAAGCCTCACATTTGTGAGGCTTTTTGTTAATTACAGAAATGTTTGAATGTATCTGTTATTATTTAGGACGAGCAGCGTTTACTGTGATTGCTCTACCTTTTAGATCTTTACCATTTAAAGCTGCAACAGCTGCTGTAGCTTCAGCAGTATCATCCATAGTTACGAAACCGAAACCTTTTGAACGGTCTGTATCACGGTCTTTTACGATTTTGACTTTGCTTACGTCGCCGAATTCTGCGAACATTTCCTGAAGGTCCTGTTCCCTTACTTCATATTTTAGATTGCCTACGTATATATCCATTTTTTCTCCTTTTCCTTTTGATATTGATTAGTTTTGGGGATTGTTTTTGTGTCGTTGATACTTAACTTAACCATTTACTCCAAACCTAAATTTATAAGCACAACAATGATAAACATTTGCCCGTACTTATATCTTTTTAGATTATATACTTATATTTTTAAGGATGCAATATCATCTAAAAGTTTTTTAATAACTATAGTTATTATCTTTTTTGGAGGTTTGAAAGCGATTTAATTACAGAATTTTAACCTGATAGTGTCAGGTAGTGGATTTATAAATCTGTTAGTTTTTGGTTACATGGATAACATTAAGAAACCAGAAAAGGCGAGATTGTTTGGCTGTAGTGATTTATGAGTATGGGTTTTCAGTTCATTGATAGTATCTCTGTATTTAGAATAAAAGTCGTATGTTGGTGTAGCTGAATAAGTTATATTCTCGATATCAAAGAAATTTATTATATTTTTAACAGTAGTTGGCTTAATGAATACTTCCTTTGCCGGATAATAGTATGCTTGAATAATCGTGATTAAAGTCCATTTGGCAAGTTTTTCTGGTTGAAGGAATTTGATTAAGGAATTGAATCCTTTTTTCTCATTGCCATGCAGCTGTTCATATAAGGCTTTAGAAAGTGTCTGACATTCATCTGGCGATAATGATTCTATGAAATCTCGAAACCTTGGTTTTTCGAAGACCGAAACAACAGAAGACCGAGAGATTATTTTAGACATATCTAGCGCTATTTGTTTTGAGTTTTCAAATTTTTCTGGTGCAAACATTTCCTGAGCCATTGCAGTCATTTGTGGTCCTCTATGTTTCTTGCTTTCATTTAGAATTTCAGGGTTATCAAATCCACCTGGGTAGAGCTGGAGGAATTGTTTTTCTACTAGCTTAAGTCGTTGTAAGTTCATGACTTGATTATAACATAGCGTTAGTTGTGTCATGTAATTTTTGCGTCTTGTCATGCCTGTAATCATTAGGCTGTCATCCTGAACCGAAGGTCTAGCGACAGCGTTCACTTGATTCAGGATCCATGTATATATTAAATTTGACGATTACTAAACATTACGCCTGGATCCCGGATCGGAGTCCGGGATGACATTTTGTTAACGAATTACTTAACTTGTACAATACTGGGATGACTTTTAAAACGGATAACTATGATTTTGGCGGTATATTTGTTTGGATGTTTATGTCGCTTATAGGCTATAATAGCTTTATGTTAAATATTCTTGACTATGAATTAAATGAACTTCAACAAGTTTTTATAACCAAAGGGTTTCCTGCATATAAAGCGAAGCAGGTATTCGACTGGATTCACAAAAAGGCAGTTTGTGATTTTACTAAAATGACTACAATTTCTGCTCTTGATGCCAAGATTCTCGGAGAGGTGTTTGAACCTATAGTTCTTGATTATGTGAAATCAGAAGGAACCTCAACAGTTAAGTTTTTGATTACCATGCATGATGATTTGGCTATCGAAGCTGTGGTTATCCCTAGCAGCAAGGGGAACACTCTTTGTGTGTCAACACAGATAGGCTGTGCGCTTAAATGTGACTTCTGTGCGACAGGAAAAGTTGGCTTTAAAAGAGACCTAACAACAGCTGAGATAATTATGCAATATTTGATAGCCAGACAAGAAGGTTATGAGATAGATAGGATAGTGTATATGGGAATGGGTGAACCATTACTTAATCTGGATAATGTTTTGAAATCTATAGATGTTTTCAATGAAGAGAGTGGAGCCAATATTGGTGTTAGGCGTTTCACTATATCAACAGCTGGAATAGTGCCTGGAATAAAGAAACTTTTGGAAAAAGGTTATAAGTTGAATTTAGCCGTATCATTACATGCACCAACTGATGTTTTAAGAAGCAAGCTGATGCCCATAAATGATAAGTATAAGCTTTGGGAGCTGTTTGCTGCTTTAGCAGAATATCGTGAAGCAACTGGCCGTAGGATCACTTTGGAATATGTTTTACTGCAAGGAGTAAATGATTCTGATAGTGATGCTGATCAATTAATCGCATTAGTAAAGGGAACTGATTTTCATGTGAATCTTATTCCATATAATAAAACGTCAGCAAATTACCAACGTTCCAAGAACATAGATAGATTTATGAGTAGACTATCCAAAGCAAGTGTTAATGTTACCAAGAGACGAAGCGAGGGAGGGGACATTAGCGCCGCTTGCGGGATGTTGTCTGGCAAAAAATGATCGATACAATTAAAGTTGCCTTCTTTGACATAGATGGCACGCTGCATCAAGGTGACACTATCTGGGAAGCCATCCATAAGAAGAATGGTACTTGGGAAACCCATGGAAAACTCTATTTAGAACAATATATTAACAAGCAGATTAATTTCGAGCAGTTTGCGTATTTAGACGTTTTAGCATGGAAGGGTTTGCCAGAGACAGTAGTTATCGAGACTGTTAAAGAACTAGAAATATTCCCTGAAGCCAAGCAACTATTAACTGATTTAAGACAAAAAGGTGTTGAAGTATATATTGTTTCTAATAGTTTATCTCACGTAGCAAAGAGAATCGTTGATGAGTTTGGGTTAACAGGGCATATTTCTAATGACCTAGTAGTTAAAGACGGAGTTCTTACTGGAGAGCTTATTATTAATCTCAAGTACGACGAGAAAGGTAGGGTGGTTAGGAAGATATTAGATGATAAGAAGCATCAGTTTTCTATGGCAATCGGCGATGGCGGTAATGATTTGCCAATGTTAAAAGAAGTAACGCATCCTATACTATATAATCCAAGAGCAAGACACTTTCCTGACTATAAGGGATTTGTGGCAAATGATTGGCAGGATGTTCTTGGGCACTTTGGCTCTGTGTAGGTCATCTCGATACACCCTTCGAGAGCCTCAGGGCACTCGATGACATTCAATTCAATGAGTTTAGTTTAGTGAATAAATCTTTGTTTTATGCGACAGTAGGGTACTGATTATCTATCGCTTGCTGTAATTGACGTGGGTTATAATGGGTATGATCTATTTTAGATACACTTACACTACTCGTATTCAATATATTTTCAGCACCAAAAGCAGTTGTAAGACTTTCAAGATGCTGATTTTTTGCGTTCGTATTTCCAGGTGGGATGATAATATAGGGAATATTATTTTCCCTTAATAATGCAGCCATTTGTTTATAAGTATTAGTGGAATCAGTATTTGTATTGTCAGCACCAGGTGATAGTACTAATGTTTTTCCTCGTAAGGAAGCTATATTGTTAGTTATATCCGTTAATATTGCTTTAGGACCTGCGCCTACTTGGGAACGTCCATTGTTGTTGTAATGGACTGCGGATTGTGAGCCTCCATTATTTTCATGTAGTGCACCTGCTTGACTATCACCACAATAAAAGAAACGGTCATTTGGTTCTTGGTCTTTAATATGAATTGTTGCTCTTGCTGTTGTTGTCTCTGATTCTTGTTTTTCTTTTATTGG
>JBAXBT010000111.1:0-5366 GCA_037141875.1 Candidatus Riflemargulisbacteria bacterium | reverse complement strand
CAATCATAGGCTTTAAAACAGAAAGATCTATAGTTAACTGCTTATCATATAAAGCATCTTTGTCTGCCTTAAGCTCTATCCAGTCTTCTACCCTGCCTTGTGCCCTCAAAAACTCCTTGGTAACCTCATCTGAAGGGAATAAAGAAGTAGTAACACCTAACTCTGCACCCATATTTGTTATGGTAGCTCTTTCAGGAACAGATAAAGTATTCACCCCTTCACCAGTATACTCAACAATATAACCAACATTACCCTTAGTGGTAAGAATTTGTAATAGTTTTAAAATGACGTCTTTAGCTGTAACAAAGCTTGATAATTTACCAATTAATTCAACCTTTAGCACCTTTGGAGATGGTAAATAAAATGCGCCTCCTGCCAAAGCTGTTGCAATATCAAGTCCACCTGCGCCAATAGCAATCATCCCCAAACCTCCACCAGTTGGAGTATGTGAATCAGAACCTAAAAGCGTCTTCCCTGGCTTACCAAATGACTCTAAATGTACCTGATGACAAATACCATTGCCTGCTTTAGAAAAAAATAACCCATATTTAGTTGCGATTGTCTGCAAATACCTATGATCATCTGCATTCTCATACCCATCTTGCAGAGTATTATGATCAACATAACTAACAGAAAGTTCAGTAGCAATAGAATCTCTGCCAATTGCTTCAAACTCCAAATAAGCCATAGTTCCAGTAGCGTCTTGAGTTAAAGTTTGATCTATTTTAATCCCAATCTCTTGCTCTCCAGACTTATCGACAATATGCTTACTAAGGATTTTTTCTACTAAATTCATTAGTGTCCTATTTCTTTTCAGACTTCGTTTGCTAGTTCTTCAAAATTAAAATCTATAGCTAAAATGCCTATAATATGGTCTGAACTATCAAAAATTGGAGTAGAAACAGTCATTGTTAAATAACCAGTTACTTTAGACATATATATCTCAGTAATATGTGTAAGTCCGTCTTCGATAGGCTCTATAAACCACTGTCTGTCTGAAAAATCCATATCTAACATTTTTTCTTCATATGCTTTTTTGTCGCAAACTTGAGTAATGTTTTTGCCTATCTTCTTGCCTTCTTTATTGGTAATAGAAATAAGCTTCATCGCAGCATCATTATGTGCAAGCTGATTAAGTATTGGTTCAAACTTTTTAGGATCCATAGATTTAATCTCTGACATAACTGCTGTTTCTTCAATAATCTTAACTGCAGTGTCAAATATCCGCTGTCTTAATTCCAAATAAGTTGTATGAACTAATTCAGGGATATACTGTCTGACAGCTTTTTCCATTTCATGATCTGAAATAGAAGTCATTCTTCCATGGTTATATTCTTCTACGATCCAATCATATACTTTTATTACCTTTGGATGCTTCTTAGTGAAATCTAGCTCTTTAGATTTTGGATAATGCTTATACAGCCAATGAATTACACCAGCAGTACCTGTCTTATCAGTGATACTTACTCCAGGCTCTCTATTAAGCAATGCAACAGTGTCAAAAACATTATATATTTCTTCGTTCTTAACCATACCATCTGCATGGATTCCTGCTTTAGTTGTATTAAAATCTTCACCAATAAAAGGATAATTTGTTGGGAATACTTGTCCGATTTCCTTTTCGAAATATTCTTTAATTTCTGTAATTACTGTTGTATCAACACCTTCTGGCATTCCAAAAAGATTCATATATTCAAAAAGCATACCTTCCGTTGGACAGTTACCAGTTCTCTCTCCTAAACCAAACAATGAACAGTTAGCCCCAGCTACACCATGTAACCAAGCCAATGTAGTATTAGCCAATACCTTATGGAAATCATTGTGTCCATGCCATTCTAGCCACTCAGAAGGAACTCCTGCATCATTTCTAAAAGCATGGCAAAGCTTGGCAACACCTCTTGGAGCTGTTGCACCAGGATAAGGAACACCAAAACCCATAGTATCGCAAAGCCTAATTTTAACTGGCATATTTGCCTCTTTAGACATTGCCATCAACTTCTGCGCTAAAGGAATAGTAAAGCCATATAAGTCTGCTCTGGTTATGTCCTCAAAATGACATCTTGGAATAATCCCTTTTTCTAAAGAATGCGCAACTATATCAACATAGAAATCAAATGCTTGTTTCCTGTCCATTTTAAGTTTCATGTAAATATGATAATCAGATACACTAGTTAAAATACCAGTCTCTTTTAACTCAAATTGTTTTAAAAGTTCAAAGTCACTTTTCTGAGCTCTAATCCAACCTGTAGGCTCCGGATATTTAAACCCTAACTCTAATACTTTTTCCAAAGCAAGTTTATCCTTATCAGAATACATAAAAAATTCTGATTGTCTGATTATCCCTAAATCTCCACTTAACTTATTTAATAAAGTATAAATATCAACTATCTGTTTAACAGTAAAAGGCTCTCGTGCTTGTTGTCCATCACGAAAAGTAGTATCAGTAATAAATACTTGCTCAGGAACATCAAAAGTAATCAAATGGTCGTCAAAAATTATTTTAGGAACTTCACTATATGAAAACACCTCTCTATATAGTTCTGGCTCTTGTCTGTTTACTAGCTGATACTCATTTCTCGTTTTCCTTAAAAAATTATAATGACCTTTTTCAAACTCCATGTCTCGCCTCCTTAAAATTATTTATTTTCTTTGAAATAAAGCTTACTCATTTTAGCTTATTTGGCTTGTTTGCACAAGAAACCATACCAAGAACCAATATTCAGCAGCATCCTTTCAATTATTTCATAAAGATTATTAATTGACAGGAAAAATCTTTCTTAATCTTAACAAAAGACTTCCAAAACTCATCATCCCTGGCTTTCTATGATTCATATAGTCTAAATATTTATCTCTTAACTCATTATTCAAATCTATTTGTCTAAGCGGTCGTCCTCCCCAAAAAGCCATATCTCCTTTAATTATATTAAGTAATTGAGGCAATTCATCCAAACCAAGAAACCTAACCCATGGACAAGGATTATATTCATTGTAATAGCTATCATGAAAAAGTGTCTTGATCTTATATATCACAAACTGATTGCCCATATACCCTACTCTTTTTTGTTTAAAAAAACATCCTGTATGATTTACATAATAAGGTTTTACAATAAATGCAGCCGTCAAAGGTATAAAAGTTAACCCTATTGCAACTGGTAACAATAAAACTGCAGCGCCTCTATTAATCATATCCATTGAAATACGAAAAACCTTGCTATTAAAAGAAATATTATAATTATATAAATGTTGATATCTAGATGAGACCACTTCATCTTCTCTTACGATTGATTGCAACAAACTAGCCCTTGAAACCATCCCTAAAAGCTTAGATAAATCCACTGGCTCATCCATATAATTACTTGCAATCGCATAATCCCCAACGGATATTAACTTATAATTCATATGAGGTTATCGAAAATAAAGTTTAAATTTCCTAACAATTTTTTAAAATCCTGTTTTCCCTTTATCTTTTATTCTTCATCGCCTCAACGCAGTCGTATGTCGCTGGACCTGTTGTCTCCAGAGTCACGTAGCCACAGTCATCATTTTCGACCAGACGCCAGAGTCCGATAGAGAATGCTTTTCCCAGAGGTGTCTTGAAAAAATCTTTTCCCTCTTCCAAGGCAGTAGAGGTTGTCTCTTCTTTGATGTCGTTCAAGGAGAACATTTGTCCTTCAGGAGTAAATTGTCTGAGGAGTTTGATCGCAGCCGGGAAAAGGCCGTTTCCACGTACAGGGTTGAAGTCTACAATATCGATGCCCCATTCTGTCTTAAAGTTTGTTATAAAAAAGATACCGACCGTTTCTGGCTTTCCAAATTTCTCGCCGTATTTATAGTGCAAAGGACCAAGACTAAATCCTATCTTCCATTCAGGTGAATTCAAAGGAGCAGGAGCATTGACCAGCACAGTGAATCTGTTTGGGGCTGCCAGTTTAGCAATCAGGCCTCTGGGCGAAACAATCTCAACAGTATAGGACCTGCCATTTTTGTCAGTAATAGTTTTGCCGTTCATCTGCTGAAGGGTATTGATGAGACGATTGTTGTCATTGTTCGCATCAGCCATCGCACGGTTGGAGTATATATAGTTACTATCACTAATTATCTTTAAAAACACTCACTAACTCCTTGTAGTTTCCAGTTTCTAGAACCCCTATACTTTTCCACTATCTTTTCCAATCATCCATTCATCTATACTTCTATTCAATTATCGAAACATTGGTAAGAATTTCCCAAAAATAATTAAATTTAGTTACCTAATTTATAGACTGATAGCTTAATGATTTTGCTACAAGCTTTTAGCTTTAGACTAATAATGTTAAGATTAAATATACATGATTCAAACATTAACAGCCATAAACCTAAAAACAATACCCTACTCGGAAAGCAGCTTAATAATTCATGTTTTCTCAAAAGAAAAAGGCAAATTATCACTTATAGCAAAAGGGGTTAAAAAATCAAAAACTGGAAATCTAGGGAAACTTAGCACTTTCTCACTTAATAAATATCACGTAAGAGGGAAGGACGAAGAATCTATTAAAACGATAATGGTCATAGAAACCATTAAGACTTACGAGAAAATTCAATTAGACTATGATAAACTTCAAACGGCTTATGGATTAATTTGGATTATTAACTCAATCATACAAGAAAACCATCAAGCAGAAGAATTGTTCATCTTATTAGAAAATGCTTTAGATGAACTTGAGCTTGCTAACAATAATAATATTTCTTTAATATTATCTAACTTCAAAAAAGACTTACTTTTTCATGAAGGGGTATTGAATCCAAATAAAAAAAACATTAATATTGAACTGACTTTAAAGAACTATATAGGAAAACAAATGGTACAGTTATGAATATTGCTTTTTTTTCTGACACTTATCTCCCACAAATAAATGGAGTTGTAACATCTATGGAAATCTTTCGTCAAACTCTGACCGAAAAAGGCCATAATGTTTATATCTTTTGTCCTCAAACTGAATTTGGACAAAAAAAAGATGACCCAGATTATGTTTTCCGTTTTAAATCAGCCAAATTCTTCTTCCAACCTGAATACCGGTTATCTTGGCCATACTCAAGAGCTCTAAATAAATTTAAATCTCTAAACATAAATATTATTCATACCCACACGCCTTTTACCATGGGAATGTTAGCTGTCTTTCTGGCTCAACGTTATAAAAAACCATTAGTACATACTTACCATACTCTTTTTATGGAATACATCCACTATATTCCTATCCCCTCTGACTATGCTAAGAACTTTGTTTCCTGGGCAAGCAAATCTTTTTGTAACCAAAATCATCTAGTGATCGTCCCTTCCAAAAACATAAAAGAGGAACTTATGGAGTACAACGTTCTTACTCCTATAG
>JBAXBT010000110.1:0-5411 GCA_037141875.1 Candidatus Riflemargulisbacteria bacterium | reverse complement strand
TAGCACTAAAAGCACCAAATGGAACCCAAATAGGGAAAATGACATTCACAATAAAAACAACTCTTGATGGCAAGAGACAAGGCACAGAAATCATAAGAACTACCTACAAGAATACAGGGATTGCCACTAGATTATATAATGAGATGCTGTCTAATTTTGCAAGAAATGTTCCCAAAGGAGAATCATCCTTTACTGAAGATAATCAGATTTTGTTTCGCAAAAAACTTAATGAATTACAATTAAAACTTCCTGACAAACCATTACCTGAGCTATATGAACAAGCATTATTGGAAGGCGTTCCTTCTGCAAAGCTATGGACCAAAAATGGGTTTATTCCTGTATCAATTGAACCTAACAGTTTATCAGTAAGAGTTCTTTGGGAAAGAAAATAAAAGCTAAAGACTACTAATAAATTTGGATATTCTGGAGATTGCTTCTTTTAACTCGTCCATACTACAAGCGTAACAACAACGAACATGGTCGTCGATCATCTCACCAAAAGCATTTCCAGGAACCACAGCAACTCTTCCTTCTTGTAAAAGCCTCATGGAAAAATCTTCAGCGCTTAAACCAAACTTTTTGACACTTGGAAACATATAAAAAGCTCCCTCTGGTTTTTGAACTTCAAAGCCTATCTCTTTAAGAGCTTCATAAAAATAATTACGCCTTAATTCATAGGAACTTTTCATCCTATCCACCTCAGCTCTGCCGTTCTGTAATGCTTCTATTGCAGCATATTGTGACATTATTGGAGCACAAAGAACATTATATTGCTGTATCTTCACCATTTCCTTAAGTACGTCCCTTGGACAAGCCACATAACCTATTCTCCAACCTGTCATTGCATAACTTTTTGAGAAGCCGTTAAGTAGTATTAATCTATCTTTTATATATGTAGATGCTGATATTGGTGTTAAATCATAAACTAAATCACCATAAACTTCATCAGAAATAAGCCAAATATCATGCTTCTTACAAACCTCTATTATTCCAAGAAGTTGATCCTTGCTTATCATTTTTCCTGTTGGGTTACTTGGATAAGAAATCAAAAGCGCCTTAGTTTTAGGTGTAATATGTTTTTCTAAACTTTCTCTGGTAAGCACTAACCCCGTGTCTCTTGTATCAATCATAACTGGAACTCCGCCGGCTAAATAAGCAAGAGGCTCATAACAAACGTAACTCGGTGCAGGAATTATTATCTCATCTCCTGGGTCAAGCAATGTCCTAAAAGTCATATCAAGGCCCGCAGAAACGCCAACTGTTATCATGATCTCATCCTTTGGATCATAATCAGCATTAAAATCTTTTTTTAAATAATTACTAATCTCTTTTCTGAGCTCTAATAACCCTAAATTAGAAGTATAAGAAGTATGTCCTTTTTCTAAATGATAGATCCCTTGCTCTGTAATATGCCAAGGAGTTGGGAAGTCTGGCTCTCCAACACCAAGAGAAATAATATCTTTGCTATTAAGCACTAAATCAAAAAACTTCCTAATACCGGAAGGCTTTACTTGCTTTAGTCTCGTAGATAATTCTTTCAATTTAAACTCCTAAAATGCAACATTCAGTCTATTAGATCCTTCTTCATCAATACTGCCCATAATAACACCATTTTCTTTATATTTTTTTAATTGAAAATGAGTTGCTGTAGATAATATTCTGCCAATTGGAGAAAGTTTATTAGATATAAAAAAAGCAATCTCTTTAAGAGATTTTCCTTCAATAACTAACAAAATATCATATGCTCCACTCATCAAATATACTGATTTAACTTCAGGAAACTTTTGCAATCTTTCACCTAAGCTATCAAACCCTTTGTCTCTTTCTGGGGTAACTTTTACCTCAATAAAAGCTGTTACTGACTGTCCATCATCTAACAGTTCATCATTGATTACAGCAGAATATTTAAGAATTATCTTATCTCCCTCTAATTCTTTAATTAAAGCTTTAACCTCTGCTTCTGAAATACCAATCATCTTGGCAATGTCTGCATCCGCTAATCTGGAGTTCTCCTTTAAAATTTGAGTCAACTTTTCTTTAATACTCATATTACACCCCTATTATTTTTACTATTTCTTTAAGTGAATTGGACACTTTAAAAGTTTTATCTGACATCTTGATTGCATTATCTGGATCCTTTAACCCATGTCCAGTCAAAGTGCAAACTATTACATCACCATCTTTAAAAATACTCTTCTTCTTCAGTATACCAGCAACAGAGGCTGCTGACGCTGGTTCACAGAAAATACCCTCAGTAGCAGCTAACAATTTAAATGCCGACAATATCTCTTCATCTGTAACGCTGTCT
Organism: Candidatus Riflemargulisbacteria bacterium; assembly: GCA_037141875.1. Lineage (GTDB taxonomy): Bacteria > Margulisbacteria > Riflemargulisbacteria > GWF2-35-9 > DYQY01 > DYQY01. Next base: position 3,103 of record JBAXBT010000110.1, on the reverse strand, counting down.
ATAAGTCCTAACGATTCATCCCTTGCTACTTCTGCTTGCTTCCAACTAGCTGGATTACCAATCCTAATTGCTGTTGCAATCGTCTCTGGCTTGTCAACGATACAACCTTTGACAATTGGGCAAGAACCTTCAGCTTGAAAGCCTATCATTTTAGGAAGAGAAGTAGCCCTTCCTATTTGCTTATACTCTGTGTATCCTTTCCAATATGCAGTTATATTTCCAGCATTTCCAACAGGTAAGGAATGATACGTAGGTGCATCACCTAAAGCATCAACAATCTCAAAAGCAGCTGTTTTCTGCCCTTCAATTCTATAAGGATTAATTGAATTAACTAACTCAATTGGGTACATGCTTGTTACTTCTTTAACCGTATTTAAAGCATCATCAAAGTTACCTTCAATCTCAATAACCAACGCATTATGCATCATGGCTTGAGCTAGTTTTCCTAAAGCAATCTTTCCTTCAGGAATAATAACAACTGACTTTATGCCTGCCCTAGCCGCATATGCTGATGCTGATGCAGATGTGTTCCCTGTAGACGCGCACATAACTGCCTGCATTCCTTTTTCTACTGCTTTAGTGATAGCCATAGTCATTCCGCGATCTTTAAAGGAACCTGTAGGATTGAGGCCTTCATACTTAAAATATATTTTTACATCTTTCCCTATTAAAGAAGGAATATGAACAGCAGGAATCAGAGGAGTGTTCCCCTCGTTAAGAGTAATTATTTTTGTATTAGCTGAAACTGGCAAATACTCACGATATCTATTAATAAGCCCCATATAATGCATAAAAATATTATACCGTTTATTTGTTTATTTGTTTATCTGTTTATTTGATTGTTTTAAAAATTAATAGCTCTTTCTACACAAAGCAGTCAAAGCTATTTATAACTATTCTTTTAAATACTTCTTAAGTAATATCATTGTTGATGGGTCATGTTCCCTAGTCTTACCTGACTCAATATCCTTCAAAATAACTCCAGCTAATTCTTTTCCCAACTGAACTCCCCATTGGTCAAAGCTAAGCACCTGCCAAATAATACCTTGAGTAAAAATCTTATGCTCATACATTGAAATAAGCATTCCTACCGTCTTAGGATTAAGCTCTTGCAGTAAAATTGCATTACTAGGTCTATTTCCTTCAAAAGTCTTATGAGGAATAAGTTCTTCTGGACAACCTTCCAATATTAATTGTTCTTTAGACTTACCATTCATTAATGCTTCTTGCTGCGCAATAAAATTAGCAATTAACTTATCATGATGCTCTTTTCTATATGGATGGGCTGGATTAACACATGCTATAAAATCACATGGTATTAGCTTTGTGCCTTGATGAATTAACTGATAAAAAGCATGTTGTCCATTTGTGCCAGGTTCACCCCAAATAATAGGTCCTGTTTGATAATCAACTCTCTTGCCATCTCTAGTTATTACCTTGCCATTACTTTCCATATCACCTTGCTGAAAGTAAGCAGGAAACCTCTCTAATCTCTGATCATATGGAAGCATTGCCATAGTTTCTGCCCCAAGAAAATTGTTATACCAAATACCCAATAATGCCAAATTCATTGGGATATTTTTTTCAACAGAAGTATTTATAAAGTGCTGATCCATCAAATGGTAGCCATGAAGTAATTCAGCAAAAGCCTCTTTACCTATAGACAACATAATTGAAATACCAATAGCAGAAGGAGAAGAATAACGTCCTCCTACCCAATCCCAAAATGGGAACATGTTTTCCAAGTCTATACCGAATGCTGACACTTCTTTTGATGCTGTTGATGCTGCTATAAAATGTTTTGCAACATCAGCTTCTTTCATTTTTGATAAAAACCAATTTTTAGCAGTAACGGCATTTTGCATGGTTTCTTGTGTTGTAAAAGTTTTTGAAGCTACTATAAACAATGTTTCTTCTGGGTCACATTTTTGTAAAACCTCATATATATCCTGACCATCAACATTTGATACAAAATAGAATTCAATATCCTTAAGTCTATATGGTTCTAATGCTCTAACTATCATTTTAGGTCCTAAATCAGAACCACCAATTCCTATATTTACTACTTTCCTAATTCTTTTTCCAGTTGCACCTTTCCATCCACCGCTTCTCAGCCTATCTGAAAACCTAGCCATTCTATCAAGCACATCACAAATACCAGGCATTACATCTTCACCATCTACATTAATAGAAGATATTGCTATAAACTTACCTTGTTCATACTTAACATTTCTTAAAGCAACGTGCAGCACTGCTCTATTTTCTGTAGTATTAATAACCTCACCTGAAAACATTCTACCTGCCCAATCACCGACATCTGAAACTCTAGCCAAATCATATAGCGCGGTCATTACCTCTTTGGTAACTCTATTCTTTGAAATATCAACATACATATGCCCCAAGTTAAAACTCATGGTAGACAAACGCTCTGTATCCACCTGAAATTGTTCCTTAATATTAATCTCTTTTGATGATAAATCTTCTAATCTTTGCCATTCTGGTGTTTGTGAAATCAATGTAACCCCTCCACTTGTATTATTAACTGAACTAATTACTTTTTATTAAATTCAGATTCCTACTATACTATACTATATTCTTCCATATATCGAACATATGTATTAATAATCCATCGAAAAAAATAATTATATTAAAAAAGTGATTCATAACTTTACAATAGTTTTATAGGTCATCCCGACCAAGTCAGTCTAAGACTGAAGCGTGGAGAGATCTCTTGACTACGCACGAGAATGACGTGAAACAAAAATGCTTAAATCTAATTAAAATAAATATTGTGCTCTGAAAGCTAATGTATTGTAATGATCGCCACCAACCAAAGTTCCTGCACCATTTGCGTGAGCGTCAAAACTATTCATTATATAATTTACAGAGAATTTAATTGTAGGCTGAACGTACCAATTCAAACCAATTGTCCAAGCCTCAGCAGCTCCACCATAAATACCTGAAATAGCATCATTAAGATTAACATAGCTGTATCTTAAAGCTAATTCTATTGCTCCTAATGAAGTAAAAGGTGTTACTTCTATAAAATTTGCTTTTTCAGCAGACCAGGCGTGTTTTTCTCCTGTAAGAATGTATGCTACCC
>JBAXBT010000109.1:0-5413 GCA_037141875.1 Candidatus Riflemargulisbacteria bacterium | reverse complement strand
AGTCTATTGTGTTGTCGTTACTCCATACATTAACTGCATGCGTACTACTAGCTAAATTGCTTACAATACTTGGTGTTGTAACATCTACAAAAAAAGGTCCGCGGTGTGCTTCTGTTCCCCAATTCCCTGCGTTATCTACTAACCTGATATGAAAATATATGCTGTTTCCACTTAACTGCGCTCCACTCAAGTTACTCAATACATTTTCTTCCGCGTCTTTTACTGTATCTGGTACTGTGATACTTAATAAACTCCACTCATAGCTAAATCCATCTACTCCACTACTTCCAACGTCTCCTGGGTCTACCCACGTTACATTCACTGTTGCTCTTACTCTCCATGTGCTTATACTATCACCACCAAAACTGCTCACTGTATTTGGAGCATCAATGTCTCCTAACGTTGCCTCGTAAGCACCAATATCGATGGTAGTTTGTATTACTCTATCTGCTCTTCCTGTTATATCAGTTGTAATATTGCTTGAATTTGCAAGCCAACTTGTATTATCCCCTGCATTTAAAGCTTCACTATTTATTGATAACCGATAGTTGTCTCCGGCATAATCAACAAAATCCTCAGTAGTTACTCCACTGATGGTTCCAACTTCAGTCCAATATCCAGTTGGAAGAGTTGCATCGTCAAAAGCACAATAATTAACTGTCGTAGTATTGAAATATGAATCTGATCCACTGTTGAAGCTTCCTACAAATATTGTGTTATAGGCTAATAGTTGACCGTATAGCGCATTGTCGTCACGGTAAATAGCTCCAGTGTTGGAAACAATTGTACTGTTAATTAGTATATTATTTCCCCGATAAAAAACACCACCAGAAGAAGTCTTATTGTAAACTAGAACATTAATAAGAGTGTTAGTACCATTAACAAAACTACCACCTGACAACGCACTATTACCATAGACACTGCTGTTCATCAGCTTGTTAGTCCCATAAATAAAAGCACTTCCAATCCTAGCACTGTCACCGTATAAATTACTGTTAGTCAGCGTGTTCATGCCATAATTAAAGCCACCACCTTCATCCGCAAGATTATTATATACACTGCTATAACTTAGATTGTTTAACCCATTAGAAAAACCACCACCATAACCACAACTATTTCCATAAATACTACAATACTCCATATTAACTTTGCTATAACTATTATCTTCCTGTCCGATTGCCCCACCACTTCCTGCGTAGTTGCTAGCTAAAATCACATTAGATAAATTAAGCAGAAAGGCATTATCACTAACCGAAATATAAATACTACCGCCGATTACTACATCATATCCATTAACTAAACTTACAGCGGAAATATTCATTGTAACTGCATAACCAGCCACTATGTGCCGAGCTGATCCCTGCGCATCAATTATTGTATTTACTGACGTATTTCCTTGCAATGTTATATTCTGAACATTTGGCCAAACTAGACCAACGTTACCAGCGCCAGAATATGTTCCTGCATCAAGAACAATAACATCATTAGCATTTGCAGAATTTAAAGCAGCTTGTATTGTTGCATATGAAGTAGCACCGATCTGGATGGCGGGGAAACCAACAGTAGCTACGAACATACAACACAAAAATAAGCGCTTTAATAGGGACATAGTTAGGAAATGCTCCATGTAGAAATAGGAATATTTCTTGTAATTACAGAAGCAATATATAGCACTGTTGTAAGGGAAATAAGCACTGCGAAACTAATGCTATGAATAATAGTAATTTCAAAGAAATAAAGACAATAATAACCAAGACATAGATATGCCGTTAGTTGTATTTTATTCAAAACAAAAGCCCCCGCCTTAATTTTTTTCTACATCAAAGTTCAGCAAACTAAATTGCTGGATAAAGAATAAGAAAAGTCACCAATGGAAATTATACACCAAAGTCTTAAATCATAAACTACTCTTAAAACTCTCAAGACTAGCAAAGACAAGGTTTGCAACAAGGTCACGTGCCTTCATTAAGCCCTCTTATTGTTGTCGCAAAAAGGGCATTTAATTGAGCAATATTTGCTTTTTGACCAGCGGGACAACAAAAACTGAGATTATATCAAAAAAGCACAGCAAGCCCTTTAAAGTAGCTATAGTGAAGCCTAATACCACAAAATATACATATGAGAATTATTAAATTCATTAATGGATGACTCCTATGACCCACTGGTCAAGCAGCGTTTTGGCTGCTCCGTCGTAAATAACCATTGGATAACTGCCCATCGGCAACTTATGCCCAGCCTGATCAGTTCCATCCCAAATCAGCTCATTATTACCTACCTTGCCACCATTCTGCCCAGCGAAACAATATCTTTCATAAACTTTCTTACCGAAAATATTATAGATTCTTATAGTTAAATCCATATCTTTATTAAGAAAATAAGTAATAGTTGTATCTTTGATACTAGAATTAAAAGGATTCGGATAACTAGACAATTTAGTCAATATACCAGGAGGCAAGCTTGTTTGAATATTGCCTTTTAACAATAAAGCATCTGACGCTAACCCAGCAGAGTTATACGCATATGCCTTGTAATAATAAGACGTGTCAGGCACAAGCCCTCCTATCTCGATACCTGTTCTATTTGGGCTAGAAGTATAAACGATTGACCACCTAGGATCCTCTCCGATTCTTGACCATACTTCAATACGAGTAACTTCAGATACATCCTCAACCACAGCACCCCAAATTATTGAATGTACTAACTGACCATGCAACTGTAATACCGAAAGCTCTTGTGCCGAGAATACAGGCCGCGTGAGGTCTGCAGTAACAGCTTTAACGAACACATCACTTTCCAAATTGGAGCTATTTATAAGCTTAAGGTCAACATCATATGCATTTGCTTGTTCCAAAGGAATATTATATGCCACTAAACCTCTCGCAACCTTATCAGGAAGGCTTAGAAGTTGCGAACCAGAAGAAACAACAGCATCAATCAGCAAAGTCCAATCAAGTGCAATTAAATGAGTATCTTTATTAGTCAACCTTATCCAAACATTACTCGAAACGTCTCTAGCATCGACTGATGCCAGCAAGTTAAAACTAACAACTGTATTAAAATAGTCAGACATCCGACCTCTAGGCTTATGCGGATAAGCAGAACTCTTAATGTTGATAGTTACTGTACTATAGCTTAAAGGTAAAGCCATAGAAGGACTTGCCACAACACAACCATCCATAAGCGTGAACCTAACTGTTGATGGAGAATAAGCCCCAACATCAAGCAACAAGGAGATAGTCACCCCTGCTTCATCTACGGGAACATTTCTACTCAAGCCAAAAGAAACTCTTCCAGAAGAAACAGCACCTCGATACAATTCTTCATTTCCTAGAACTAGAATCGCCGTCAATCTATCCGCGGCAACTCCCACGTAATCTACGGTGAGTATAATTACTGAAACAGTTGTTCTCTCATGGTCTGTCCTGAAATGCATATCAAATACTTTGTTCGACGTTGTTTGTTCAAACAGCGCGTCATCCAATACAAACCGAGGCTGAACTAATACTCTCGGAATATATGAGAAAAGATTAAAGCTTATAGAATTACCAACAGAATCAACAGGCAACATAGAGCTATCATTCCCGACCAAAATCGAACTTGTGCTAGAAAAACTTAAATTAAAAGTACTAACTAACTGCGCCGTATAGCCAATATCAGCTACAATATATAACTGCTGTTGTGTATCTTGGATAGTCTGGAACGGTGAAAAATTCACATAAATCCTTGAGTTCTCTATATAGATTTTATTATCATGCGCGTCTATTTTCTTTTTATCATATGCTAATAATTCATCATGAATAAACTGATACTCTCCACCCATACTCCTTTTCTTATAAAGCCTAATATTAGAGAAAATGCTGTCTGGAATATTCGAGGATTTATTCAATATGAATCCAGAAAATGAACCATTTCCTTGAAGTGCTTGAAGTGATAAATCATAAAGAACAATATCAGATTCCCCCATTCTCACATTTACAGTTGGAACGGAGTTCCTACTAAGCAAAACATCGCTCTTTCTCCTAGCAATAGTAATAATTCCACTATTGATAGGAAAATTATTTGAAGCTATTCTTAAATCATTATTGACCACAAAGTCAACCGTTGAAATAGTTAGACTAAACGAATTACCGCTTACTGCCGCCGGGTAAATATCCATCACTATTTCATAAACAGTGCCTCCATCATTAGGAATCTCTATATTATAAAAACTAAGCAACGTTTCCTTACTACTAAACGTACCTTTGCTAGTTAAAATTGTCCTAGAACCGATAGAATCGTTATTCCTTTTTGCTAAATAAACACCTGCAATATCCGTATCAAAAATATTACCACTAATTGTCAATCTTAAGGTTTCCATCCCTAAGAAGGCAGTATTGTCCTGAAATTCAAAGCTCATTATTCTGGCGTCTGTCTCTCCAATTACAACACTATTTAGCAACTTATTATAAGTAACCATCTTAATATAAGGTACGTACACACTAATAACAGAATCACCACCTAACATCCCAAACGCATCATCTTTGGAGTAAACACCAAAATAAGTACCATCATTTCTGGTAACACCTACACTGAAATATCCTTCACCTATCAATCCTTCATCCCTACTTACATATATAGATGACTTATAATAAGTTCCATAAACATTATCTGTCGAAACTAAGTCTAGAGTAAGAGGCTGAGCCCTTCCATCTTGCCATAAAAACTTAACATCAGGAGTATTCGTATTCACCTCAAATACATTAAAAGTTAAATTATAGAAGCCAGGGAAAAACCTATTTCCTCCGGATGTTTCTGCTATAACATAATTTACATCTTCTCTCTCCCCAGGGATATACACTATTGACGCAAGTGCACTCTCGCTAGAAATATGCCCAGCCCTATCCATGACCCACAAATACACTTTTTTTTCACCAGACTGTAGGTTCTTAAAGTAATATTCAACAGGCTTCACGTAGCGCCATCCAACAGCATTCTTGTTAGGGCTTCCGATACTCTCCTTACCAAATTCCTCTCCCAACAACCAAGCTACGTGATCTGGATTATAAGAAATCTCTACATCAACCACTAAATCATTAGTTTTGTATGGGTACGCCGTATCCTTATCTTTCATTGCAAAAACAGATGGAAGGGTAATGCTGCGGTCCACATAAAACAATCTTCCAGCTGCTATAGCCGTGCCCGCATTGCCTGCTCTATCAACTAAGTCGACAGTCCATTGATAAGTGCCTTCTAGCATGCTTTGAGATATAGACCACGTCACCACATAAATAACATCTGTTACTTTAACAAGATTAAAAGTCACATCAGAACCACCCATAAATATCAGAAAATTTGGGGTCAAGTGAACTGGCTCACTTAAGTTAATTGTTACAACAACAACACCACCAGTAAAATAACCATTGTTTGGCATTTC
>JBAXBT010000108.1:0-5462 GCA_037141875.1 Candidatus Riflemargulisbacteria bacterium | reverse complement strand
TTAAGTCCTGCCCTTTGACGATTCTCGTCATCATAGGTATCCTCTACTTTCTTCTGAAATGTCTGAATCTTTTCCTGTAATGGCTTCAATAGTCCATCTATGTTTTCTTTATTCTGAACAGCAAACTTCTGACTCTTTTCCTCAAATATTTTGTTAGCTAAATTTGCAAATTGATCCTGGAGATATATAAAGCGTTCTTCTATTTCTTGTTTCTGAGTTTGAAGTTTTTCGAGTAAATTCTTATTCTCTTCTTCTCTTCTGGCGATTGTCGCACCTTGGTCTTTGAAATGCTGAATTGAATTATCTAATCTTGTTTGCAGTTCATCCTTTTCTATTTTAAAAGCTTTCTGTAATTCTTCTTTTTCTAACTTATAAACCTTAAGTCCGGCTATTTCTTCCTTTAAGACACTGGTTGAGTTGCTACTCTTCCCATACATAAAACCTATCAACCCACCTAGGATAACTCCAATAACTAAGAAAATGAAAAAACTGAACATACCCACTCCTTAATTGTTTATGCCATCAATCGTACATCAACGTAAAGATTTTGTCATTTATGATATGAGAATAATTTATGAGACGTTCGATATATTAATATGAAAGAAAAAATTATTTCTAATAGTGAATCTCGATTCATACTCCTACATATTCTCAAATTATTAACTAATTATGATATCAGTTACAATCTTCATGAAACTCTAGATGAACAATACGAAGTTACATTCAATGTAGCAAGAAAAGAAGATGGACGAGAAATAAGTGGTCTAATCTTCTGTTTTGTTGATAATCACGACCTAAACATTGAAAGTTTTTTCCCAAACCTTAACCTTCAAAAGGACAGCAAAGGATTATCCGCAGCATTAGCCTACTTATTAATGGCTTTTTACGGAGCTTGCTTTAACAAAAATCCTCTCCAAAAGATTGTACTTAGAGCTGATAAATCAGTTGCAGAAATTTTTTGGCTTAAACTAAAAGGGCTCAATTTAGTTAAAAAAGGACAATCACCATTAAATAAAGATTATTATGACTATGAAGGAACCTTTCCTGAGGCAATGATTAAAAACATCTATCAACTTGCACTGACTTCTATTAAAAGAGCACCATCAATGCACCCATTCTTAAAAATAAAACCATTGGATTAATTTTGGAGGAGGCGGGCGGAATTGAACCGTCGATCGAGATTTTGCAGACCCCTGCCTTACCGCTTGGCTACGCCTCCATAATTTGCAAAGCAAATCAAATAGACTCTTAGTATAATAGATAACCGCGAAAAGGTTAAGCGGATTATTAACGTTTTATAAGTTTATGCTTTGAAAAACCTAAATTTTTAGCCATTTTTATAAGCGATGGCTGTTCTTTTGTATAACAAAGAATATTCGGTTTCTTCTTTGAACTAAATCCGATTCTTTTAAGTTTCTCATAGGCACTTTTAGCAACATACATTGCAGGATCTATGGTATTTAAGTTAGGGTAAAGGTCATGCACAATACCATCGATATGAGGATAATGAGAACAACCATATAATAAGTGTTCCATAATCACATATGGATCAAGATATTTAGGGAGTACTTCCTTCACACCTTCCATATTCCCTGCTTCTATCAAGGGAACAAGTTCAGGAGTAGCTTGTTGAAAAACCTTTATTTTAGGATTATATTTTGCCAATATCTTCAAATATGACTCTGAATTCACCGTAGCTTGAGTAGCTATTATTCCAACTCTAGAACCTTCGGTAAGCTCTTTTGCAAACCTTAGCCCATCGTTTAACATATCAACAAAAGGAACATCATAACTTGTAGAATTGTGATCTATTGCCAATGCTGAGGAAGTATTACAAGCAATAACAATCATCTTTACTTTTTGACTGATAAAATACTTGATAATCCGATCATTTATAGCAAGTATCTGCTCTATGCTTTTATCACCAAAGGGACTGTTTAAATTATCTGCAAAATAAATAAAATTCTCTTGTGGCATTAGTTTCGCCAAGTGAGAATATACAGTAAATCCACCAATTCCAGAATCAAAAACCCCAATAGGGGCATTATTTGCCTTTATAATAAGCTACCACTCCTTTAACAACAGCAATGGCTATCTTATCTCTGTTTTCTGGTTTTAACAACATCTCATATTCCTTAGTATTTGTTATAAAAACAGGTTCAATAAGAACTGCTGGCATTTCTGTATGAAACAGCACAAAAAACCTCGCCTGTCTTACTCCAATGTCTCTTAAACCTAACTGAGAAAGCATTTGTTTATGTATTGATTTGGCAAGAGGTAAACTTGTAGCCCCATAAAAATAAGTTGTCGTCCCACCTATAATTTCATTACGAAAAGCATTACAATGAACACTAATAAAAAGATCTGCATTATTTCTGTTAGCAAATTGTGTCCGTCCAGCTAAAGACATAGAAGTATCTTCCCTAAGTGGCATTAAAACTGTTGCACCATAAGCAGTAAGCATTTCTTTTATCCTATGAGCAGTATCTAAAGTAAAACTTTTTTCATACTTCCCACCAATACCAATCGCACCAACATCACTACCACCATGACCTGCCTCTACAACTATGGTCTTACCGGAAAGTAATTTTAATGAAACTGGCTTCTCTGTTGGAACTATAACTTGTTTCTTTTCATAAACTACCTTTCCTTTACTATTGTCTATCCTTATCTCAACTCTGTCAGAAGCTTGAGTTATTTTTAGTTGTGGAACACCTTTAAAATAAATACTCATTCTTGAAGACACAGGATCCCAAGAATACTGGCTACCCACTATTTTTTCCAAGAAAGGATCGTTAAAGTAATAAGCACCTTTAGCTTTATAAGCTGTATTAGGTATATCAATCTCTAGCCTATTTTCTTCTTGCTTCCAAGTTATCTTGCCAAGTTCTTCACCTAAAATAGTCAACAAATTATACTTACTATAAGGCTGATACCAAACCTGATCAATTCTACCTGAATGCTGAATCGAAACCTTAGTGCCATCATCTGAAATAGCCATTCCATAATTCATTTTTTTCTTAACTTGAATTACTACCCTTACAGTCTCTTCATCAAACTGAGCAGCTTTTATAATTTGAATATTACTATCTTCAATATTAAGAATCTGCTCTTTAACGTCTAATACCGCATTAGGAATATCCAAAATAATTCTATCCGGACCAGTAAACTCAACTAACTCCCTTGGCTCTATCTCAACATAGGAACTTATTTGAACACTATCCGCTCCATCTCCTGTTCGCTTAAAAGAAACGTTACCAATAATAGGGTTTACAAATAAAGTATGAATTCTATAATCCCAACGTAACCCAAATCCTAATCTTTTAGCTAATTGTTGCAACGGGATATAAGTCTCTTTATTGATTATATAGGCCTTAACCTTTGTATCAACCTCCTGCTTATCCCCATATTTTACTAACAAACTACCAGTATCTGAAACTTTGTAGGCAAATCCAAAATGCAATAAAACTTTCTCAGCAGGAACGATATATTGACCATCCTTATAAACAGCCTTACCAGTGAGAGTTGACTTCTTGCCTTTTACACTTAACACAACATTGCTTACTCCCTCAAACGAAGGTATCCATACTGCTTTATCACTTACCTTATCTTGAAGGATACTCTCTATATCTTCTGGAATAATCTGCTCTTTTATGGGTAATACTTCTTCTGTTTTTTCTATTTTTTTTTGACTTATTACTATTTCATTATCTGCAGACCTATTTAAAAAAAGTGGTTTTATAGATTTAATACTCAATTTCGCAACATCTGGCCTTGTCGTTATTTGGCCAAGGATTATCTCACTAGAAAAAGAATTTTTAAAAGTTTTTCTAGGAAAAGAAAGCACTGTGTCTTTCAAATTCAAGACATATTGATCACCTTCTCTATTCAAAGACACATCATTGTCATTAACCTTACATGCATACTTTAACTTTATTTCCTCTTCAGTAACGGATACATCCGCCAATCTTTTAGATACATAGTAATCGTTACCATTTCTATTTAACGTATACCCTAAATACCACGAATAATACCCCAAAGGAACATACCACTCCTCATAAGCCAAAAAACTTGTGTTTGACATATGATATTTAATATCACCTATCATAACCTGATCATGGTCTGCCATAAAATGAACTGTACGATATTCTCCGTCTGATACAGCTAAAGAAGTACCTTCTTTATTATATTTAAAGCCTACCTTTTCAGAAAATTCCTTTAGCGGAACACAAAGCCTATTGTCATTCACTAAAGAAGAAGATTTTAAAACAATTTGTTGTCCGTTAAAATAGATCTTTGCATCACCTTGTGTATAATAAGAGAAACTGAAAGACAAAAAAAATAAACAAGTTAATATTATTTTTGAAATTTTTCGCATTAACTGAATTTCTTCTTTAAATAGATTCTGGAAATATGAACCAATAAGGCTAAACTTAAAAGATACATAACCATCACATCATCATTAATAAATAGAGTAATTAACGCACAAACTGCCAAAAATGCCGACTCTATATATATGATGACAACTGTCTGTCGATGAGTAAACCCCCTTTTCATTATTCTATGATGAAAGTGTTCACCATCAGGGCTGAAAATATGCTGATTTCTTTTAAGTCTTCTTATTATCGAAGAGAAAACATCGTAAATCGGTATACCTAAAAGAATTAATGGAATTCCAAAGGACATTACTTTAGGTTGATTCCAACAAATAATAATAGAAAATACAGCAAGGTTATAACCCAGCAAAAGGCTACCAGTATCTCCCATAAATACCTTCGCAGGATTAAAATTAAATTTCAAGAATCCAAGTACGACTGATAATAAAGCAACAACTACAAACAACATCTCAGTATCTTTCCAATAAAAAGCACACAATAATAAGGCCAATCCTGCAATACCAGTAATTCCACCGGCTAAACCGTCTAGCCCATCAATCAAATTAATAGCATTCATTATCCCAAGTATCCAAAGAACTGTAACTGGAACTGCAAATACCCCTAAATAAATCTCCACTCCAGATAATAGATGCAGTTCATTTATGGAGATACCAAATCCTACAATAGACATTGAAGTCATTAAGGCAACTAATAATTGAAGCATTAACTTATACATTGCTCTAATATTAAAAAGATCATCAAGAAATCCAAAAAAAGATATAAGCAGTGAACCTACTGCTATAGGGAAAACTATCTTATACCTAAAAAGAACTCCAATTAATACTAATAAGCAAAAATAAACAAGAAACATTACCATTCCACCGATTCTCGGCTTACTATATTTATGTACTTTTCTTATTCCAGGCGCATCTAATATCCTTAACTTAATTGCCAATTTAATAGCAATTGGCATTATAACAATCGTAGCGATATACCCCAGAGAAAATACTCCTAAAAAAGCAAAAATAAAAAGAATTATAGAATTACTGATGTTAACCAAACCTTATTCTCCTTATACCAATCTAC
>JBAXBT010000107.1:0-5550 GCA_037141875.1 Candidatus Riflemargulisbacteria bacterium | reverse complement strand
TCCATTTGCGAACAGATAATAGTGGGTTTGTAGATAAGATAGTAGTTGAGAAATTATATGAACAATTGGATTCGTTAGAGAGTGTGTTAGGGAAGATTAATTCGTTAGATGGCAAGGTTAATCTAATAAAAGATTTCAAATCTGCCGATAAGTACTTTTGGGTAGTTAATCAAGACGATAAAGTGCTTTATCATCCACTTAATTATTATATTAATAAATTATCTTTAGCCGAATTTAAGGATCAAAAAGGTTCTCCTTTTTTCATGAAATTACTTAATGAAACAAAAGTTAAAGGATATGCTTCTGTTGTTTATTATTCTTCTTTAGATAAAGAAAAAGTAGTAAGAAAGATAGCTGTAGCGAAGATCTTAAAAGATAGTGGAATTATAATAGGGACCGATTCTTTAGCTAAAGAATATGGAGCAAGTAATAAAGTTATTTTGTTGTTATTTGTTTTATCTTTATTTGGTTATGTTTTTGCAATTATTTCATATGTAATTATTAAGAAGATAAGAGTTTCAAGTGACGTTAAAAGATTTTCAAAGGAAATGACAGGCTTGTGTGACAATGTGGTTCGTTATGAGCCTAATTTCTCTGTTGGTTCTACTTTTTTACCATTACATAATGAGTACTTAAGATTAGTAACTTATTTTAAAGAATTTGTTCATAAATCAAGCAGTCTTTCTGATGATTTACATATTAATTTAGATTCTTTAGAAAAAAATGTTATAGGTATTTCGAGTAATTTTCATAAATTAACTACGACACTGTTAGATGTTGCTAAAGGAGCTATGTCACAGACAGAGAGACTTGCTACAGTTACAGGAGCGATAGATCAAGTAGGTCAGAGTGTTAAAAAAATAAATCATAATGTAAAGATTCAGAATCAGAGTGTTCAAAATAATACTATTGCCTTACAGAATACTAATCAATTGATTCAGTTATTAAATGAAAATGCCCAAATACAAAGAGATAAAATAGAGCTAACAAGTGAAAATATGTCTGGGACTTTAGATGCAGTAAATAAGATAAAAGATAATACTAAGAATGTGTATAACAGCTCAATTGCTTCTGCAGAAGTTGCTGAGAAAGGTAAAATAAGTGTAGAGAATATTCATCAAGAGATGAACGATATAAGAAAGATAGTTTCTGATTCTTCAAAGAAAATTGGTGATTTATCGCAATATTCACGCAGGATTGAAGACATAATAGACATTATTGATGATATAGCTGATCAGACTAATTTGCTTGCTTTAAATGCAGCAATAGAAGCTGCAAGGGCTGGAGAAGCGGGTGTCGGTTTTGTAGTTGTAGCAGATGAAGTAAGGAAGTTAGCAGAAAAGTCTGGCAAAGCAACTAAAGAGATTGCCGATTTACTATATACCATTCAAAGTATTACAAAAGAAGCTGCCCAGTCTATGGATAAAAGTAATGAGCAAGTAGAGCATGGAGTTGCTCAAACAGAGAATGCAAAGATCGCTCTATTAAATATCATCGATGCCGTTGATAACACTGTTAGTATGGTTGAGAATATTTATAATTCTTCTGAAGTAATGTCTAGTAGCTTTGATAGTGTTATGAGACTTACCGAACAGTTGTTTGCTTCAGTTGATGAGAACTCTATTTCTATTAAATCTTTAGCTGATTCATCAAGAGCTATTGCAGATAGTTCTACAGATGTTTCTGAGATTTTTACTAAGAGTATAGAGGAACTAGATTTAATACAAAATAGCACAGATCAGATGTTGCTTGAGACTAAAGAAATAGAAAATGTTGCACATGATAATAATTCAATATCTGAGGAGGTATCTGCAAATGCCTTTGACCTTACACAAGTAACGGATAGTAATGTTAAGTTGATTCAAAACATAAGAGGGTTATCTAAAACCTTAAAAGAGTTTTTAGATAGGTAGTTTAGAAATTTGAGTAAGCATCTAAATCTAGATGCGAGGTTCTCTTATCAATACTTTTCATCGGTATAATTATTTCAATATGTAATCCGTAAGATTCGTTATTTGTTATGGGTTGCTCTATAGCAGATATTATTTGGTCTATCATTATTTGTTTCTGATAGACAGCACTTGCTTTTTGGAATGAGTATTTTTCTTGAAGTTTATTGCTTTGGATGATAAGCCTGCCATTACAAGTAATAACGATGATAAGTAATGAGAAAAGTCCTTGTCCCATGCTGTTTTCAGCAGTTGAAAATTTCTCTTGAATACTTTGAAGTATAGGTGCTCTAAAGCCTGGGCCTTCATCTTTAGCAGTAATATGCATATTATCATTATTAATGGTAATGTTTATATCTATAGGATGGTTTTCGTTGTGTTTATTGTTTTCAGCAATGATTCCAATAAGAGAGGCAATAGTTTTTGTATGGAAACTTTCAATAGGAAAGAGTTCTGTTAGTGTTGCTAAATATTCTTTCCCGTATTGAGTTAATGTTTTTGGTTGGTTATTTGCGAGTGCTGGTATTTGAAGGGTAAAAGTGTTCATGTGCTAGATTATAACATTAATATTTTATGTGGTTAATTTGAGTAAATATATACATATTTAATTAATAAAAATTTGTATATATTTGGCTTGTTTAAATTGGGATTAGTTGTAAGATAATCTTGCTAATGTTACGAAAGGAGGTGAAAATTATGAAAAAACAAATTATTGTTTTAAGTTTAACTTTATTCGTTTTAGCTTCAGTTAGTTTTGCTTCTGAAAAGAAGGCAGTTGAAGTGAAAGCTCCAGTTGCTATTGAAAAGAAGGTTGAAGTAAAAGCTTCAGTTGCAACAAAATCTGTTGTTGAAAAGATTAAAAAGTCATCAGAAAAAGTTCTTGCAGTTGTTACTGCTAATGTAAAACCTGCTAAGAAATAAGCTAATGCTGATTTCAAATAAAAATATGCCCTTTTTAGGGCATATTTATTTTTAGCAGTTCAAGTAATTGTTATATCATAACTATCTAGTAGTCCTACAATTCCTGGAATTGAGAACTTGGCTTTTTTTATTTTATTTATTTCCGGGTTAATTGAGTAGTTATAAGCCGTGCTAAAATCAGCTTTTTCAAGCATAGTTCTTTCAAAATGAGCATCAAGTAAATCACATTTATCAAAAGCTGAATTAGTTAACTCTGTTTCAGAAAAGTTAACTTCTTGAAGTGTACAATTTGTAAATCTAGTATTAGACATTGGACATTTGTAAAACGAAGATAAGGTAAGATCACATGAATTAAATGTTAGGGAGAAAAGGAATTTGTTACATTGCTCAAAGGTAATCCCTAATAATTTGCTTTCAATAAATGAAATATCTTTAAGTGAGGATTGGGTTACATTAACAACGCTTAAGTCACAGTTAGTAAAGGTGCATTCCTCAAAAACTATTCTTGATAAATCTGAACTAGCAAAATTGCAATTAATAAATTTACAATTGTCATATTCACCTTTTGGAAGAGGGAATAAAGTATAATTTATTTTTTCATAAGTAATGTTTTCGAAATACATATTTGTCATTTTATTCTTAAAATATTGTAGCACAAATATAGATTAAGATAGGTTAGGGGCTTCATTTAGAATAGAGGGAATATCCATTTCAAATAAATTAGATAGGTTCTCTGCTGTATAGATTGTACTTCGAGGTCCGTCTGCGATAATGCTGCCTTTTTTTATAAGTATTACTCTTCCAAATTCAGGGATAATGTCTTTTAGTTGGTGAGTTACCATAATAAGTCCTTGCCCTTTAAAAATTAAATTTCGAATACTATTTGATACAATGCAGTGAGCTTTTATATCTAATGAATTAGTTGGTTCATCAAGAATAAGCATTTCTGGATGGTGAACCAATGCTCTGGCAATTAGAAATCTTCTTGCTTCTCCAGAGGACATTTCATTAATCGATTGTTGTAAGAGATGGTTAATCCCTAGTATTTCGCTGATTTCCTCAGCTTTTTGAAGTTGTTGTTTGGTAAAGGTATTATTAAAAGTGCCAATACTTCCTTGGAATCCAGATAATATTACATTAATGCCAAGGCATTCACGTTGATAATCAGATTGAAGCTCATTGGAGACCCAGCCAATTCGATGTCGAATATCTGAGAGTACCCAATGTGGCTCTCCAAATAATTGAATAGGTTTTTTGTCATGGTAGAGAGGGCGGATATCCCCTGTGATTAGTTTAATTAGAGTTGATTTACCGGAACCATTTGGTCCAAGAATGGCAACTTGTTCATTAGTTCCTATTTTAAGACTAACATGTTTTAGTATAAGTTTAGAATCGCCTAGGACTGAGGCATTATTGAGTTCGAGGAAAATATTTTCATGTTTTTTCATGCGTAAAGTCTAACATGGTAGATCTGTGTTGGAAAATATCTAAATAGATATTAATAATAATATAGAATCAACAAAGAACTATAGCATTAGTTGGAGTGAAGTTGCTTTTGTATTAAAACAAATTCAAAGAGATCTAGTTATGATCTAATCAAATTTTAAACTAATAGTTATGCTTCCCAGACAGAACTTCCTGTCATGTTTGTGGCTCTTGAAACAGCAGCTGCTTTTACAGAAGCTTGAGCCTTATCGTCTGAATCACGATCGCGTTCTGGTCCGGCCTCGATGGCTTCAGATTTAGAGCTGATATTCGGGGTGTAACTTGTTATCGCTGAAATACTCATATTAATATCACCTCTTTCTGATTTATTATCGGTAAAATTTAAAGCTGACTTTAACCTTAAATATATTTATATTTTATGGTATCCAAAAGCAATAAAACTTATCATTGAATTCTGAAAATAATAGTATATTATGTTAGTTGGAATGGATTTCTAATTTGTATTAGGAGATGATGAACATGAGTACAAGTATTGGGGCATTTTCAGGAATAACAGGTTCAAATGGTGTGGTAAATTCAAAATTATCCGCATTAATGAATTCAATGGATATAAATAAAGATGGTGCAATTTCGAAGACAGAGTTTTCTGCCGCTCTTTCATCTGCCATGAACAAAGGTCGCAAAATTCCTTCTGTTTCTTTTGATAAAATTGCTGGCGGAAATGACAGCATTAAGATTGAAGACCTATTGGCTGCAATGCAAAAGCTACAAAAAGACCATCATCATAAAGCGGATGCTGTTTCAGGAGCCACTATGGGAGTAATGAAGCCTCCACCAATGAGTGTTTCGTCTAGCGTATAAAGAAAGCCTTCGATGATTACCAAACATATAATTAGTGGCCTTACTATGGGGACCACTTATAATATTACTTGTATGATTGATTCATCTTTTGATGCGGAAGATTTGGAAAGAGGAATAAAGCGTTGTTTAAAGCGAATAAATAGTAGTATGTCTACTTTTGATAGTAAAAGCGAGATAAGTCTATTTAACGCAAAAAATGATATAGACCCAATACTTATTTCAAAAGATTTTTTCGCTGTACTTACTCAAGCTGAATATGTATCAAAGATTTCTAATGGTGCTTGGGATGGAACGTTAAAGCCGGTTATTGATTTTTGGGGTTTTGGTCCTAAAGATAAACCAAGAGAGCTACCTTCGGAAAACGATATTTCGG
>JBAXBT010000106.1:0-5622 GCA_037141875.1 Candidatus Riflemargulisbacteria bacterium | reverse complement strand
TGTTTGGATTAGGAATGCTAATGGCGTTGTTAGTTCTGGGAATATAATACCTTCTTCTCAGATACAGTTAGATACAATAGCTCCTTATTTCTCAAGTTGGGAGATAACAAAAGATATTTTAGTTTCTTCCGATATTTCTGATCATGGAGAACAGAGCGGATTCTTAAGGGTAGGGACATATAATATAACGTTTAATATTAGTGAAGAAGTTATTCTCACTCCGGAGATAGAACTTCGTCTTAATTCATTGGTTCACTCTTTTATAAGTTCATTAAATAGGATTAATGATTCTACATTTACGTCTGAACTTATTGTTACTGTCGGCATGACAAATGGTAAGTTCGAATTAGTTTGTAATATAACTGATAATGCATTGCACACAGCTAATGCAGTAGTCGATCAATACAGATATTTTTGGATAGACACAACTATTAATTCTCCGACAAATTTGTTCTTATATGATATCGACAAACCAGACCAGACCTCTGAGTGTAATGACAATGTTGTTGGAATACGATATAGCGCTAATGCTGATTATTATAGGTGGATATGGGGAGAAGCAACGACAAAATTTGCCACTCCAGACATAGATAGTGCCTTGTGGCAGGATTATTTCCCTTCGCAGTATCCTTTTCAAAATCTTGCAGAAGGGATAAAGACAATGTATTTGTGGGTTAAAGATAGAGCTGGAAATATTAGTGAAAGACAGTCAGTCTCTATCAATTATTTGCCTATTAATTACTTGCAAGATGCTTATATTAATATTGATTTAAATAATACTTATTTATTAGCTGGAGAACATACTTTAACTCTTGCTATTCATGAGTTAGGTGTTGTTACGCCATCATTATGGTTAAAAGTTAG
This sequence comes from Candidatus Riflemargulisbacteria bacterium, assembly GCA_037141875.1. Classification (GTDB taxonomy): domain Bacteria; phylum Margulisbacteria; class Riflemargulisbacteria; order GWF2-35-9; family DYQY01; genus DYQY01. The sequence continues at coordinate 4,758 of JBAXBT010000106.1, read as the reverse complement.
CACCTTAGATGTTCGTTTGCCACTAGAGCTATTTAATTTAACAACAAGTAATGGTTTTTCTTATTATCAAACTACTTTTGATGTTCCAGCTAATGGAAGTTATGATGGATCAGGGTTTTTTGAAATTAAAGTTACTAGGAATAATGGAGTTATTTATAATTTTGTTGGTGCAGCTTATATAAATATAGAAGGAGATAGAGATGTTGTATTTGATACTAGGATAATTTCTCCAAATGGATTCTCGATAATGGATAAAGATAGTAACTCCTCAGAATATACTGATGATTTTGTTGTTAACGTTAGGATATTTGAGAATAGTGATCATTATGAATGGATTATAGGAGAAGAATATTCTGCTCAACCTTCCGCAAATAATCAGCGTTGGACAAGGGTAAGGCCAAGTCAGTATATGTTTAAAAACAACGTTATTGAATTAAAGAGAGTATATTTATGGGCAAAAGATAGAGCAGGGAATATCTCACAAAGAGCAGTGGCAGCAATAGACTATAATCCTTCTAATCAGAGCTTATCAGCGTATGCAAGTGTTTATTTGCTAAATACTTTAGTTAAGGAAAGCGTTTTAGCAATTACAATAGATATAAGGGATACAGCTATAGATACACCTAATGTTTGGGTATATCTTAACAAGACTAGCCAGAGGATAACTTTAGATATTTACGAGAAGGTCACGAATAATGTTGACGGGATGTATTATTTGGCTACTTTAGATATTTTAGGAAATGAAGCTTATGATGGGCCTGCACATTTTGAAATTTTAGTTACTAATAGCGGAAGAGCAGTTATAGATCTTACTGGTGAAAATTATACATATATAGGTAGAGACAAGGCTTTTATTATTGATACCTCTATAAATATACCAGAATTTGTTGTGTATGATTTCGAAAGTAATCGAACTGATTTTACAAATGAGCTAATTCCTAATTTATTAGTAACGAATGATTCGGACGTAGTTGGTTGGCTTATTGGTGAATTAGCTTTTAATCGTCCTACATTAAATGACACTGCATGGTTATCCGTAGCTCCAAGTCAGTATCATTTTAGAAATGTATTTGAAGGAACAAAAAAAGTTTATTTGTGGGTCAAAGATGGAGCAGGAAACATAAATCAAAGTGTAGTGTCTCATGAAATATTATATGACAGAACTGATCCTCAGCTTTTATTGTTTGGACGATGGGATAAGGAAGTTAATAATATATACTTTGTGACTTTAAACGTAAGTGAGTTTATAGATATAACTCCAAATTTAACATATAGCTTAAATGCAGGAGAGTTTACTGGTTTAGCTAATTTGTTTCCATTAAGTGCAACTTCAAGAGATGTTTGGTTGGCAACAATTGATGTAACAAATATTGCCAATTCTGTGTGGAAGGCTGAGTTTGCTGTTGTTGTTACAGATAATGCTTGGAACGTTCAACGTAATTTTCTGAGTCTTCAAGGGACAGGATTTGTTAGAGATACAACAGTTAATTTTATTACAATAGATGTTCCTCTTGAATATTATAGAGAAGGAAGTTATCTGGTAACATTTAATTTCGATACTCAAGTTCCATTTAATATTACTCCTGAAATTATTCTTCATCATGTTGGATATAGCGGAAATCAGCAGTTTACATGGCTGTCTGTAGATTATAAAGAATTGATAAGTCCAGTTGGTGTTAGATATGTTGCCACCATGGATGTATTGCCTGGAGGGATACACGATGGATTGATTTATTTTCATGTGAAAGTTACTAGGGATTCTGGTGTTGTTGTAGCTATTACTTCTGATCTTTTAAGTGAAACTTGGATAGAAGGAAGTAATAAAGTTACTTTTGATACGGGTATTTTTGTTTTAAGTGTAGACGTTTTTGATAAGAGTAGTGGGTTCTATGGTTATTTAAATGATCAGGTTATGGGTGTAAGCATTAATGAAGAAAATGGTATTACCAAATGGTTGATTAGTGAAACTCAAGCAACAACACCTTCTATAGAAGATAGGAATTGGAGTGATATTAAACCTTTCGAATTTAGATTAAATTATTTAAGGGAAGAAGTTAAAACAATATATTTGTGGGTTAAGGATATTGCAGGAAACATTGCTTTAACAACAACGCATATAACTTATGATGTTACTAATCCAGTTTTAAGCAGTCAGCTTGTTAAAAGAGTAGCATTAACAGGTACAGAAAACGTAAATGCCATAGGAGGAAGTTTATATTTAAGAGTAGGAACATATAATATTACTTTTAGTTTTTCGGAGTCATTGTTGGTAACTCCTGAAATAAGTGTTGTTGATGAACTTTCACTTTTTCCTGTAAGCTTTTCTCTGCTAAGAGTAAGTGCTTCGACATTTATATGTGAGTATGTCATAACCAATGGCACAAGTGAGGGAACTCATAATGTGCATTATAATGCCACGGATAATGCAGTTAACCGATTAATCAATCAGCCCTTTACTGTTTTCAACTTTTTTATTGATAGGACAAATCCAATTGTGACTCTGGATCTTTTGGATCTAGATTCTGGAAGTAATGTTTATTCAAATAGTAGAAATGTTAGAGTAATAATTAGTGTTAATGAGTTAGTTGGATATATTGTCACGGAGGACATGCTCTATAATGCGTCTACTTCTCATAACTGGTCTTCTACTATTGATGTCTATCAAATAACGCAAAATATAGGGCTTAATAAACTCGGCTTGTGGGTCAAGGATAAAGCTGGAAATATTTCTTTTGCAAGTGCTAGTATTTTATTGGATACGGCTATTCCAGGAGTTGTTATGGATATTTCTGCTAATCCTTTGGCTCTTCCTGAAGGAAATTTCAGGCTTTCTTTCAATGTTGTAAATGTTGCGAGTGGAATTGCTTCAACACCAAATATTTTCTTTGTTCCATTTAATCGTATTCCAATAATGCTCACGTTGAATCAGTCAGTGATTGCTAATACTTATGTTAGCACATTATCTATATCAACATATACAGGTGATGGTCCTGGGTACTTTGTCTTTATGGTGACAGACAATGCTGGAAATAGCATATATATAAATAATCCTTATTTATCTGAGCTTTTTAAAGTTCACTGGAGTGGTGGTACCTTGACTTCTAATGTTCTAGAAGTAAGCACTAATGTGTTATTGCCTGTAATAGTTGCGTTTGACATAGATACCCTAAGTAGTCGTTATTCTAATGATCAAGTTGTAGGATTAAGGATAAGTAACGATTATCAAGCAACTGCTTGGTTAATAAAGGAATATGACTCTCAGCCTTTGTCTAATGATGTCCTTTGGAAATATGATAGACCAGTAGAACATGTTTTTTGGAATAATAAGAATGAGGTTAAAACATTATATTTGTGGACGAAGGATCAGACGTCGAAGGTTTCACCACAATCGGTAATGACTAGAATTACCTATGACACAATAGATCCTTGGATAGAAAGCATAATAGTTGGCAATCAAGGGCATATGAATATTGGCACTTTCAATATAACAATTAATTTAAGCGAGATGTTTGATACAGGAAATGCTCCGACTCCTTCGTTCTGGATGACCATTAACGGGGTCAGGAGAGAGCTATTTTACAATGTGTCAGGGGCTTATTCTTTTATTACATCAAGTATAGTAGTTACCTCTGGGATGGCTGGAACGGGTATGTTTTATGTGAAAATATCTGACAATGCTAATAATCCTGGAACTATGATAAGTTCTGGAGCCCAAATGGTTTTTGACTTTACTTCCCCTAATATAGATTATTTGTTTATCCAAGACATGGATACAGGGGGCATGCTTTATACTAATGAAAGAGAGATTAAGTTGCTGTATAAAGTTACTGAACCGCCGGCTGGTGAGGTATATAGATGGTACGTTACAGAGAATACAGGAGTAGTTATAGATAATTATTTTCAGGATTGGTTTGCAGAAGCGCCTGTAACATATCGAATGTCAGAGGTTCAAGGAACAAAAAATATAGTCTTATGGGTTATGGATAAGGCATATAATACTAAATTTATGGCAGGAACTATTATTTACGATTCAACTGTTTCTCCAAATATTCCAGGCGTAACAGTGGATATTAGCATGCATCCTATGGCAATAGTTACAGGCACTGTGTTTATAACTTTAAATATAGATAATATAGAGAGTGGGATTTTTGCAACTCCTTCTTTTTACGTTTTAATGGATGTCGGACAGAGGCAGATCCCAATAGCTATTAGCGGTGTAACTCGAAATGGTATGATTTATGAGTATTACGGTTCCTTTGTAATAAATACTAATTCCGGAGATGGTCCGGCTCGATTTGTAATGCAGGCTAGAACTAGAGCATTCGAAGACTTTTCGGTGATATCTTCAATCAGATTTGCTTCGAATGATTTTCAGAATAGATTGATTATTAACACTATTGTTAAAACTCCTACAATTAATGTCTATGACTTAGATTTAAGTGCACAAAGAAATAATACCTACGATATTAACGATGTGTGGACAAATGATCAAACTATTGGAGTTTCCATCGGCAATGATGAACAGGCCGTTGCTTGGTTGCTTAATGAAGATCAAAGTGCTTCTCCAGTAGTTTCTAGTAGTTTTTGGGTTTCAGAAAGACCAGTCAAATATACTTTTAAGAATTATATAAATGAGAAAAAAACTTTATATTTATGGACAAAGAATTTCAATAATCAGATATCCTCAATGCGCGCTGTTATAACTATAAATTATGATGATACTCAGCCTTACGTTGCCTCAATTGAAATGCCAAACAA
>JBAXBT010000105.1:0-5654 GCA_037141875.1 Candidatus Riflemargulisbacteria bacterium | reverse complement strand
TTCTTGCGAACTCTTACTTCTGCCGAGCTACCAGTTATTGAACCACTCATCTTTAACAATAAAACTCTGTTTAATCTCAATGACATAAACTTTACTGTTTTCCCTAAAAAAGGTGGCCGAGCCATCGACGAACTTACAGAAGACAGCTGGACTCAGGTTGGAAGACTGCTAGGTAGAATGCACTTAATTGGAAAAACTATTCATAATTCAAAACGCATTGTCTGGACACCAGAGAAAGCAACCAAAAACAGCTTAAACTACTTGCTTAAAAATAACTTCATACCAAAAGACTACATTGCTTCTTTAGAGAGAGTTGCTGAATTCTTTATGCAACGGGCTTCTGTCCTATTCAAACAAGAAGCGCTCTTTCTGCTACATGGCGATTGTCACCTTGGAAACCTTATTCATAGACCCGAGGAAGGCATATATCTCGTTGATTTTGACGATATGTGTATTGGTCCAGCAGTACAGGATCTTTGGATGCTCTTACCAGGAAATGCCAATCAATGTGACAAAGAAATAAACTGGTTCATCGAAGGCTATGAAACCTTTAGCTCCTTTAACCTAAAATCCCTACAGTTAATCCCTATGCTAAAAGTAATGAGAATGATTCATTTCGCAAGCTGGTGTGCTCTACAATCAAACGATGTAAGCTTTAGAGAACACTTCCCGGACTGGGGTTCAACTCAATACTGGAATCAATTAATTCGCGAAATCCAAGAAAACGTTTATTCGACTGAAGAAGAATAAACCAAAAACCAATAACTATTTAACGTATATTTTGTATAATAACTATTATGAGAAATTCGTTACCTCTTTCCCTGTCGCAGTTACAAATGATAAAAGCGTCTACACTTTATCCGGACACGCCTGTTTTTACTTTAGGTGGGTACAGTAAAATATCAGGCCCACTTAACATAGAAAAACTAACGATAGCCATTTTAGCGATAACGAATAAAGCCGAAATACTAAATACAACCTTTAAAGAAGATAACAATACTTGGCTACAATACAAAACAGAAGCCAATCTTAAAATAAGTTTCCTGGATTTTTCAACTAAAAATAATCCCGAGGAAGAAGTATTGCTTTTTATGAAAAAAGAAATGAACCAGGTTATAAATAGCTATGACTTATCCTTAGGTGAATCCATCATAATTAAAACTAATGACAATGAACATTTTTGGTTTCTCCGGATTAGTCACTTAATCATAGATGGCTGGGGCATCTACCAATACGTTTCCAAAATATGGAAAACCTATCTTGGAAAAGAAAGAAATATAACTTCTTTTTTTGACTTACCTTTGTTTCAAAACAACTACGATCTACAACAATGGGAAACAGTCCCGAATATTATTGGATTTGAAAAACAATTTGATGAAACACCTTTATCATCAAAAAAATATCAAGTATCACTCTCAGAAACGACAATTCATGAGTTAAGAAAATTATGTCATGAAAACACTATTTCACTATTCCACTATTTTTTAGCCATTTATGCTATCTACTGGTTCAGGAGAACCGGAACAGCAATAATTTTAGGAATTCATCTATTAAATAGAGGAAAATTAAATCAAAATTATAAATCAATTATAGGTCCATTTGTAAACACTTTACCGCTTATTATTACCCCTAAAGACAATCAAACCATTGTAGAGCTGAGCCATGAAATACAAAAATCATTAGAAGTCCTTTATTCAAATCAAAACATATGGATTGACCATGCTTGGGTAAAACAATGTCGTGGAATTATCTCTTTTGAGGACTTTAACTATAAGTTTAATGTTGAAAACCTATCCATAACTACAAAAGTTTTAAATAATGATTATTCCTTATACCCCTTACTTATTAATTTCAGAAACTATTCTGAATCCAAAAATTATCATCTTGAAATTGTTTACCAAACATCATACTTTGAACCCAAAGACATCGAAATTCTTTCAAACGGGCTTAGTTTACTACTAAATACTTCCAGCTTAAACATTACAGTCGGAAGCATTCCTATCATAAGTGAAGCTGAAAAAGAAAAAATAATCCATCTTTCAAAAGGCAAAGTATTAAAACCAAAAAACTCTTCTATATGGAGTACATTTGAAAGCATAACAAATTCCTCACCCCATAAAGAAGCCCTCTGGTTTAAAAATAAAAGCTGGGACTATAGTGACCTTTATAATTGGTCAGCACAAATGTCTAACAATCTAAAAATTGAGGACAAAAGAATCGCTGTAATTTCACCTAAACTCCCTGAGCTAATTGTCTTACTGTTTGCTCTGTGGAAACGCGGGAACACTATCCTATTACTTGACGAATCAATGCCTGACGAACGCCTAAAAACAATACTTGAAGAAGCGACCCCAGACAAAATAATATTCTCAGAAAACACTAACAAACTTTATCCCCTATATGCAGGGAAAAGCATATTACTCACTGAACTTTCCCAAGCAACAAACACAGCCAACAACAAAGAACATCAAACAACCGGTAACTATATACTATATACCTCAGGATCTAGCGGAACACCTAAAGGAATCCACGTTAATGCCTTAAGTTTATTATCCACATTTGAAGCATGGAACGACTTTTATAACTTAGAACAAAAACCACCAACAGTATTAAATATTGCACCTATAGGGTCTGATGTGTTTCTGGGAGATATAGTAAAAGCGCTACTTTCTGGCGGCAAATTAATACTTCTCGATGAAACAGAAAGACTTGATTTCCCTTTCATCAGGGAAATAATAAAAGCCCAACAAGTCAGCCTAATAGATACTACGCCTACCTTCCAGTATGAGCTTACGCAAACAAACGAGAATAGTCTTCGTGACTTATTAAAAACTATTATATTAGGTGCTGAAGAATGTCCGTTAAACATCTGGACTCATCTAGTAAATTATTACCAACCAACGACACAAGTGATTAATGGTTATGGCTTAACAGAAACTACTATTGAAAACATAGTATTTACTGAACAATTACCTTCTTCCCATAAGCGACTACCAATCGGGCGACCACTGGCGAATAATAACGTCTGGATACTTGCACAAGGAAAAGAGCTTCTTCCTTTAGGAGAGGCTGGAGAGATCTGCATATCTGGCGAAATTGCAAATAATGAATATATCCTTAAAGATTATGACGACAAATTTAGTATTGACCCAATAGACAATAGCTCTAAAATGTACCGAACTGGCGATTATGGACGATGGCTAATTAGTGGAAACATCGAATTCCTAGGTCGTAAAGATCGACAAATACAAATACGCGGATACCGAGTTGAACTAGGAGAAGTAGAGGCATTACTTAAAAAAGAACTACAAACAACCTACGTTGTTTGTACCTGGGACGAACAAACAAAACAATTAATAGCTTTTTGTAAGGACCCTGTAACTCTCGATATTCTAAAAACAACACCAGATAGCCTTCCTGCCTATTTTTTGCCTCAAAAAATATATATTATTGATGAATGGAAACTAACCTCCACGGGTAAAGCAGACATTTCATACATAAAAAGACTCGCGACACAAACCAAAACAAATATCTCTGAAACGCTCACTCCTAAAGAAAGAATAATAAAAAAACTGTTTACAGACGGACTTGGAATTGAAGAATGCAGAATTGCAGACGATTATTTTGCTCTTGGTGGTGATTCATTAAGCGCTGCAAAATTTGTAGATAAGCTTAACCTATTTTTAGGGCCTATTACTTATGGTGAGTTCTATCAACTTAGATCAATAACTAAAATATCAATTTTTTATGAAAATCAATCCGACTATTACTATTTCTTGCTTTCCGAAGAACAAAAGATTCTAATCTCAGAAATATCGCCTTGGTATATCACTAAAAAAAAGGATCACAGAAACAGACAATATATCTTTCTTGTTTTAACAAAAGAATTAACCTCTGAAAATCTCCAACAAATAAAAACAATTTTAATGAGTTCTGCAAGCTCTCACCTACAATTCCTTACTCTATCAAATGGCAACATTTGGTCTGACACAAAACTTCACATTAAAAATGAACAAATAGCTTCACAATACATATCAGAAATTATCTTTGCACAAGAGAAAAAATACTTCGAAACAATATATTCGAAAATAAGCTCAATATACATTGCCTCGGTTAATCATATTGTTGCTGACTTCATCTTTCCTAAAGCATATACTATCAATTCCCTACATCTAACAGGCTACTCTCTTGAAAACTCTTTCTCTACCAAAATAAAAGAATTTATTGAGGCTCAACCTTTACTTAGAAGTCAACTTCTTAAAAAGAATGGCAAACATTATTGGCAAGAATATGAAAGCTCCTCTACAATACAGATCACTTTTATAGATTTAAGTGGTTTCTCTCCTGAATTTTGTGACAATATTGCTGAAAATACTATTACTGATTATTTAGCTTCCACAGATGAAAAACATTGGACCCACCGCTTCTTCTTAATAAAAAGAACGTTATCAAACTATCAATTCATTTATGCTATAGATGACCATATCCACGACGTTATGACAGACGCTATTTTTACTCAATGGTTCATTCAAAATGAACACGTCCCCGCTAGTCATCCAACTCTAATGATTGATGAACAGAATAATGGCCCTTTATTGTCTGATACCAAATTGTTGTATGATTTCCAACTTAAGGAATTTAACCTAACAACTGCTAGGTTAAACAGTCAAATAAACAACATAGAACAATCCGAAGCATCTCATTTATACAAAAAAGTGTTTTATAATCTACCTGGATTAACTCAAGAAAAAACATTTGCTCTTTTTGTACATCTATTTACAAGATTCTGGCAAGAAAACCTACAATTAACTGTATTTCCCTTTTGGATAATTAACAATACTAGAACAAGAAAAAACAACCAATTCAATTCACTAATAGCGGACTTTACAGACATAGTCCCAATGACAAATAATAATGACTCCTTCGACTCCAAATATCTTTCAAATAAAATAAATTACGCTACAAATTCAAATGTAAATTTTCTAAACCTCATACTAAATCCTAAAGTATTAAATAACTTTCCGCTATCCTATGAACAATTACAATTCATGAAAGATATCAAAGATTGGAAGAATCTTATTGTTTTTAATTATCAACAACAACTAGACAATAACTATCAATCGACGATAGAAACTAACCAAGAATATAGAGAAGCTTTTTATAACAATCGGAATACCATCTTTTTTGGTGCACCAATCTGGGAAGGAATCAAATTACAACTACAACACTCTTTTGATTTCTCAGACAAAGAATTAGATGTCTTCTTTGAAAAAGAAATAAATCTTTATCTAACTATGTAACTATTACAATAATGATTGCTCATTTTTTTGCTGTAATAATAAATTCTCTGGAATTGGATAGTTTACTGATTTAAGCGTCGAAACAAATCTATTAACTAAATCAACACTAAGTGAGTATTCCGATAAAAATATCCAAATCAATAGATGAGTCGCATATGTTGAATCAGGAGACTTCTGCCATAACCTAATAATAAGAATGGCTATGTAATCAATCCTCTCTATGTCTTCTTCGCCCAAATGATTCCAACACAGATCAAAAAAAGCAACAACTTGAAATGGCGATAAATTCGTAATCAATTGATACATTACATCAAGACTCGACGCATTAAAAATAGTAAAAGCAATTAATGGGTC
>JBAXBT010000104.1:0-5686 GCA_037141875.1 Candidatus Riflemargulisbacteria bacterium | reverse complement strand
TAACTTACGAACAAAAGAATACTAATATTGAGATTGTTTTAGATTTCGATACTATAAAAAATATTTATCTTAATTCTGGCGTCAATTATCAAGAGATACTTACTACTTTTAAAGCAGCTGGGATGACTTCTGTGATACTACGAGAAGATAAGGTTAAAGATCTAGTCGAAGATGGTAAGGCCACACTTGTTTCAGGAAAAGATATACTCAACGATAACAGAATAAGCGGCGGCAGATATGGTTTTATATACTCAAAAATACCAAGAGAACGGCCACTTCAACCAGAATATAATTATCTAGTAATAGGTGACCCAAATTTGTTTGAATATGCTAAAAGAAACCTCGAAATTAAGTTAGGGGTTAGCCGTATTAAAGATCTAGGATCAAATCTTCTTGAGGTCACTGCACAAACTGATGATTTGTTAGAGACATCTCTCGACATAAATCCAGATAAAATAGCATTAATTTATAAATATAGTTTAGCTGTTATTCCTGAAATAAGTAATTATGAAGGCTTTAATCAAGAAGTAATTGCTTCCAAAATATCAGATTTAAGTAAGTCAGATGTTAAAGTTATAACATTTAAAGATAATGAAGCTCTTGGGTATAAAAAATATCTTCAAATTACTGCCTTAAAAATAAGAGAACAAGATCTATTTTTTGGTTTCACTGAATTTGTAAAACCAAAAGGCCTTGAATATCTAGCAATGAATGCACCGAATAAAGCACTTAAAATTCACTATATGATAGTAGGCGAAGATTCACAAAATTACTTAAATAGAGCATATAGAGCTATAACTGAAAGGAACGCAAATATAATTCATATAGATATTGCTTCAGACAAAAACAACTTCTCTAAAAATAAGGAAAACAGCTACAAGGAAACGTATAACTTAATTCAACAATTAAGAGAAAAAATAAACAAAATAGGCTATGAAGTTAAAGCAATAGATTACATAAAAAAACCTCAAACAACCAATATAGTATTTTTTCAAATAATTGCATATTTCGCAGTTAGTTTAATGTTTATATTATTTGTTAAACTCTTTATTAAAGAACTTACATCTAAAGAATCGTTTATTTTGTTTTTATCTATTCTGGCTATTGGAGGAGTAGCTTACCTAACAACTACAGTTAAACTTTATAATGAATATATGGCGTTACTTACTGCCTGTGTTGCTCCTGTTATAGTCTTTATTATTATAAAAAAAATACTGGATAAAAACTTAGATAAAGGGAAACCATTTATTCCAATTCTTGTTTTTATTTTTATCTCAACTATCATTACCGGAATCATAATTACTACCTTACTTTTTCATTACAATTACTTTGTAGCCATTTGGACATTTAGAGGCGTTAAACTTGCTAATACAATTCCAATTTTTCTTTTAGCGATTTTCCTATTTGTAAGACCTAAGAGAATTAAATACCTCTACCAGGTGCTTGATAGATATTTTGCAGGAATATTAACTTTTAAATATTTATTTATTATAGTGTTCTTAACTTTGTTTTTAGCTTTTTATATCTTACGTACTGGAAATTATGGAATATTAATACTTGGTAGAGCAGAAATCGGCTTCAGGGAATTATTAGAAAATATCTTTTTAGTTAGACCTAGATTTAAAGAATTTCTATTTGCAGTACCGTTATTAATGCTTGCAATTAATTATTGGAAAACCACTAAAATCCACTCAACAATGATGTCAGTAATTTTACTATTTGCTTCCATTGCTTCTATCTCCCAAATAAATACTTTTTGTCATCTACATTCTCCTTTTATAACTAGTCTATATCGTTCATTTCTTGGCTTATTCCTCGGTTATCTTATAGGAATGTTCCTAATATTTATAATTAATAAATCTATTAAATTTGCTAATAAAATCTCCAAGAAACTTGACACATGGGAAAACTAACAGTACTAGGACCTACAAAATTATCAGGTGAAGTTGTCATAAGTGGCTCTAAAAACGCTGCATTACCAATACTTGTTTCGACTGTATTATTTAAAAAAGATGTAACACTTACCAATGTTCCTGAACTAACAGACATAATAACCGCTATACGTCTCTTAAATAGTCTAGGAATGAGAGCAGAGTTCTCTAATAATGAAGTAAGAATCCAAGGAACAGAAGATCTCAGACATATCGCACCTTATGAATTAATCACTAAAATGAGAGCATCATTTTTTGTTGCTGGTGCTATAGTAGCTAGAGTAGGAATGGCCAAAATACCTTATCCAGGTGGTTGTCTAATTGGTTCAAGACCAGTAAATATTCACTTAAGAGGACTAGAAGCCTTTGGAATCGAAACATCAGTTGAACATGGGTTTGTCATACTTAAAACAAAAGGACCACTTCATCCTGCTAATTTTAGATTAGATTTTCCTAGCGTTGGAGCAACTGAAAATTTAATGATGACAGCTACTTTAGTAGAAGGCAAAACTATATTAAAAAATGTTGCAAGAGAGCCAGAAATAATAGCTTTGGCTGAATTTTTAAATAAAGCTGGAGCTAAAATAAAAGGTGCTGGTACCCCAACAATTCATATTGAAGGAGTTAAAGAGCTTACTTCTGTTAATTATAGGATTATTCCAGACAGAATCGAAACGGCAACTTTTGCTATGGCAGCAGCTGCGACAAGAAGTAATTTAACATTACAAAACATAAATAAAGCTCACATACCTGATTTAGTAAGTATTTTTGAGCAAACAAATATTAAACATGAATTTATTACCAACGAAACCCTAAAAATTTTTGGTAGCAAATCAGACGTAGTTCCTATAAATATTAAAACGGGACCATATCCATCTTTCTCAACCGATATCCAACCACTATTAATGAGCTTTTTAACAACAGTTCCTGGCAAAAGCATAATCACTGAAACAATTTTTGAAAATAGATTTATGCACGTTATGGAGTTGAATCGTATGGATGCAAAAATTGAGATTGTTGGCAGTAAAGCTATTATTACAGGTTCAAAAAAACCATTGTCAGGAGCAGATGTTAAATCAAAAGACCTAAGGGGAGGGGCTGCTTTAATAATTGCTTCCTTATCAGCTGAAGGAAAATCAACAATTTCTGGAATGCAACATGTTAATAGGGGTTATGAAAATATAATGGGAAAATTTAAGAAAATAGGTGCTTGCATTGACGATTATGAATAATCAAAATGACTATTTGAAAACAATAATATACAGTGGACTAGGTCTGCTGATGGTTGTTTTTATTGCTATGTTATATTTTCCAAAAAATCAACATCTGATTGTTGGACAAACTAGTCCGGAAAATATTGTTAGTCCTAAAAAATTTGTTATTGAAACATCTAACGATAAAGAAACATCTAAGAAACTACTTGAAGCTAAAATTAACCAAATTGAGACGGTCTACAAGAGAGACTTTGAAGTAGAAAATCAAACCAAAAAAGATATTATTAAAATATTTATTACTTTAAAGGATCTAAAGGAGAATAAATATTCTATAGAAAACATTCCAACAGAAGATCCAATCCTAAATCTTTCACCAAAAACAATCAGCATACTTATGAATCAAGACAATAATACTATTACTTTTTTAGAGCTTTTTGCAGAACAAATGGCTAATAATATTTATTCTGAGGGAATTAAATCTAATGACAATATAAGTGAAAAGGTTGAAAAAAACTTAAATCCTTACAAAGACGTAAAAACTAACAAAGACTACGGTCCTCTTCTTAAAAGTATTCTTACACCTCTTTTATCAATGAATTTAATTTATAATGAACTTGATACTTTCGAACGCATAGAAGAAATTAAAAGAAATTTTATCCCACAATCAACTACTATAAAAAAAGGACAACCAATTCTTTACAAAGGCGACATAATTCAACCTATAAATTTAGAAATTTTACAAATGATAGGACTTTATAGAAATACAATTAATTTTAAAAAGTTTTTACCTCTTGTGCTCGGTGTTATTGCCTTAATATTCTTGCTTGAAAGAATGGTGACTCGCTATATTAATCCAACCAATAAACAGCTATTACTACTTATTTCTCTTCAGTCATTATATTTTTTAACTATTTATTTTGTTAATTACTTTGATAAATTCCCTCAAAACTTTGAACCAGGTCTTCTAATTCCTGTTAGTTTGTTTTCAATCTTAATAAGCATGCTTATTTCTGAAAATGGAGCGTATATCATCACTTATTTTAATATTCTTACAATGTTACTGATTTTTGATATAAGTTCATTCACCTTACTATATGTCATGGTAACTAACTCTTTAACTACAGTATTCGTCAGAAACTTTAAAACGAGAAGAGATATCCCTCTCACAGGTTTAATTATTGGTAGTATATCTTTAGTTTTAATGTCTATTATTTTACTAAACAGTAGTACAAATCCTTTTCAATTTAACTTATTGCATTTAGTTATTATTTTTTTAAATCCTATTATTTGCTTTATTATTGCAATAGGTACAATCCCATATCTTGAAGAAATATTTGGAATAACTACTAACCTTAAACTGTTAGATTATAGTGATATGAACAATGAGCTTATGAAAAAATTATTAAATGAAGCACCAGGAACTTATTATCACAGTTTAATGGTAGCAAATCTTGCAGAAGCAGCTGCTGAAAACATCAAGGCAAACGGAATCTTAGCAAGAGTAGCAGCTTATTATCATGATATTGGTAAACTTAAGAAACCTGAATACTTTATTGAAAATCAGAATAAATCCCAAAACCCGCACGAAAACACAATGCCTTCATTAAGTGCGCTTACAATTCTGGGACACCCAAAAGATGGTTTAGAAATAGCAAAAAAATACGGACTTCCTATTGAAATACAAACAATAATCCATGAACATCATGGAACAAGTTTACTGGTATATTTTTATTATAAAATGCTCAAATCAAATATAAATGAAATAGTAGAAGAGGAACAATTTAGATATACAACTCCAAAACCATCTAGTAAAGAAAGTGCAATTATAATGTTAGCAGACAGTGTAGAAGCAGCAATTAGGTCTTTAGATAAGCCTACTCCTGTTAAAATCCAATCTATTATTAATAAAATCATTAAAGATAAGCTAGATGACCATCAATTAAATAACTCTGAGATTACTCTTTCTGATTTAGAAATAATTAAAAAAACATTTATTAATGTTATTAGTAATCAATACCATTCAAGAATTAAATATCCTGACCAAGACAAAGAATGAATCTAAATATTAATTACAATGACCCCTCTAGTTTATCTCACGAGCAACTAATTAATGACACTGTTGAACATATACAGCCAAGAGTAGTATTCCCAGAAGGTGAGCTCTCTATTAGTTTTATTACACCAGAAGAGATGAATGGACTAAATCAGAAATTTAGAAATAAACAAGAAGCCACTGACGTTTTAACTTTCCCTATGTTTGAAGATGAATTAATAGGAGATATTTACATTTGTTTAGAACAAGTTAATAAAAAAGCTAAAACTTATCAAATAGATAATAAAGAACAATTAATAATGACAATTGCTCACGCTTTCGCACATTTATCTGGCTATGACCATAATAATGATAAAGAAAGAGAAATTATGGAAGACTATGAAGATTTCTTACTCAAGAAATATATAGCAATTTAACCATGAATCTTACAATTGTATTTGAAGTGTTCGTACCTTATAATAAAACAGTACATTCAGTCAATTTAACAT
>JBAXBT010000103.1:0-5688 GCA_037141875.1 Candidatus Riflemargulisbacteria bacterium | reverse complement strand
TATTGGTGCCCACATGTTTTTCATCAACATAGAGTTCAACGCCTTGAACTTCTGAGAATATCTTTACTGTACCTGCTGCAGCAAAAATAGTTGTTGATAAAAAGCAACTTAAAATGGTTAGAATGAATGGTCTAAATAATTTATTCATATTTCTAGTATATAGTAGAGAGCAAGTAATAAGTAGTGCTATAAATATTAGCAAAAGTATTGTTTAACATTTTTAATACAGAATGTTCTTTAATGTATAATGGAATTAATAAGTAAGGAAAGGATAAATCATGAAAAATAAAAAATTTATAATGGTTAATAATATTTTGAGTTTCTTTTTTATGTTTATGTTAAATGCCTTGGCAAATATTTTACCAATCAATGGATATTATACTGGTCAATTATCTGATATGTATCCAAACCTATTTGTTCCAGCAGGAATTACTTTTTCTATTTGGGGATTAATTTATATCGCGCTTATTTTGTTTATAGGTGGCATGTATAAATTAAAGGGAGTGGATGATGCTAAATATTTTAAATTGTCACTTTTATTTATAGTAAGTAATTTATTAAATGGTTACTGGATATTGGCATGGCATTATAAATTTGTGTTTCTTTCACTTATTATAATGTTAGCGCTGCTAGCAACTTTGATTCAAATATTTTTAGTCGTAAAAAGCATAAAAGTTAAGACTACCTCTCTTGCTGTAAAATTTATTAGCAGTGCTACAAGTTTGTATCTAGGCTGGATTTCAGTAGCAACTGTTGCTAATTTTTCTGCATTTTTGGTTCATGTTGGGTGGAATAGGTTTGGTTTTAGTGAAGTGAGTTGGACAATAGCTATTATTGTTGTTGTTTTGTTGTTAACCATAGTAATGCTTATTAAAGAAAAGGACATTGTTTTCTCACTTGTTGTATTATGGGCTTATCTTGGGATTGTCATTAAAAGATTAGCGGTTACTCCAATTTATTATGAAATAGTAATGGTAACTGAAGTAGCTATGGTAATTATCGTAATTTTTGTGGTCTTAATGTTTTTTGAATTTAATAAGAAAAGAGTGAAGTAATATATGGTTTTTTTACGGAGTGTAGCTGTTTTTTTTGGACTTCTAATTGTTTTAACGGTTTTTATAAGTTGTGGTACAGTTGTTCGATTGACAGATGATTCAGTTAATCAAACAATTTATGGTCCAGTATCAGGAGTAGATTCTATTGTGATTTACGGAGATACTCGTACTCAGCATGATATTCATCAAAAGATAATTAATAATATTCTTTGGCAAAAACCAATTGCAGCTTTTCATGTTGGAGATCTTGTAGCCGATGGTAACAGTGTTTCTGACTGGGCTACTTATGATAGCATTACAGCAAGCCTTAATGCGAATATTCCATTTTATCCTGTTCCGGGGAATCATGAATTTAATTCTTCGTTATATTATAGTCACTTTGGGTTACCCTATGATGTGCCTTGGTATTCAGTAACTACTAGAAACATTCATTTTGTTATGTTGGACTCTAATACGGTTCATCCATTAGATCCTGGATCAATACAGTATGAGTGGTTATCTGCTGATTTAAAAGCAATGTCAGTATCTATTGATTATGTCTTCGCTGTGTTTCATCATCCTCTTTTAACTGATGGGTCACATCCTTCTGATGAAACATTAATTAGTGCAAATATTATGCCACTTTTCCGACAATATGGGGTTCAGGCAATTTTTGCTGGACATAATCATATGTATGAAAGATTTTGGTCAGAAGGAATCCATTTTATAACAACTGGCGGTGGCGGAGCACCTTTACACGCAAGACAAAGATATAGTAGTAGCAATGTTGTTTGTCAATCAACTTATGAATATACTGTTTTACGTATTTATTCTGATAAAATTGCAGTAGATGTTTTGGATTTGAATAATGAGAGGATAGATCAGTTTGATATTTATCCTAGATAAGGATTAAAAACCACAAGAGCAACATCATAACAACGTTGCTCTTGTAAGTCATATTACCAACGGTTGTTAGTAGTACGTTCTTCTTTTGGTTTAGCTAAAGATACTTTTAGGTTTCTTCCGTCAAGATCTTTGCCATTAAATGTGCTGATAACTTTGTTAGCTTCTGCTTCTGTACTCATTTCAACAAAGCCAAAACCCTTTGAACGGTTTGTCTCTCTATCCATAACTACGTTAGCTGAAGTTACTGTGCCAGCTTCTGAAAATAATTCTTTAATTGAATCATTATTAGCAGAAAAAGGTAGGTTACCTACGTATAATTTATTTTGCATAATGTTCTCCTTTCTTTATAATTAACAGACTTTAGACGACGCAATTAAATTGCGGTAAATTTTTCAGAAATAATTAAGGGGAAAATTTGAACAATCACAAGAACCATGTAAAAATATCGAATAACTAAATCTATCATAAAAAGTACTATTGGGGACAGCATATCACTCATTTTTGATATTGGCTACTGTTATTTTGTGTTAGTAGAAAGTGTTAGTATTTTGTTTTGCAAGCAATTCAGCTGATCAATAAGGTCCAAGATGATTGGAATTGATTCATCATTTACACCCATTGTTTCTTTTAAATCATGAATAAGTAACACTCTGGAGATATCCTCTTCGTCAAGGATTGGTGTGGCTTCATTGCTTATGTCTAGCCATTCATTATTAATACACATAAGAAGAAAGGAGTGTTCAATGTTGTATTTAGTAATAACTTCTTGAATCTGAAAATATATTTTTTTATTCATAAAATTACTCCTTATTTTCTTGGTTGATATGGATGATTAGTTTCCCATGATTTCATAAATAGAGATAATTCATCATCAATTTTATCAGGCAATTCAATAATTAGTTTTATGGTTTGGTCTCCATGATTGTCTTTGGCTTTTTGGCGGTATCCTTTATTTTTCATTCGTAATTTAGTGCCAGAGCTAACTCCAGCAGGAACAGTTAACGTTGCTTTCCCTCCGACAATTGGAACTTCTATTTTGGCTCCAAGGATAGCTTCATAGATGGTAATAGGGACCTCAACCAGGAGATTATTGCCTTCTTGTTTAAAAGTGGAGGAAGGTGCTATATGGATTTCGACATAGGCATCTCCAAAGTTTTGTTTTTTTGAATCAGGAGATCCTTGTCCTTTAAATCTTAAGACTTTTCCTTCCGTTATTGCTGGTGGTATTTTTGCTTTGATGGTTTTTCCTTTGCTTAAGGTAAATTCTTTTTCAGCTCCAAGTACCGCTTCTTCAAAACTTATAGTTAAAGTATAATTTACATCCTTCCCTGGTACGTTCTGATTAACTTTTGAATTACTAAATCTATTCCCGAAAAGATTGGAAAAGATCTCGTCATAATTATTGCTATAGTTTTCACTATATCGTCCTTGTGGCGTTTGTGTTTCATAATAAAAGGGAGCTTGTCTCCCTGTTTTCTGTTGTTGGTTTTGTCGTTGACTTGAATAGTCATCATATTCTTTTTGTTGTTCGTATTTTTCTCTACATTCTTTATTGCACACTAAATCAAAAGCGTTATGGATGTCTTTAAATTTTTGTTCAGCAGGTTTATTGCCAGGATTAAGGTCAGGATGATATTTTTTTGAAAGTTTTCGGTAAGCTGCTTTTATTTGTTCATCAGTTGCTTTTTCTGAAACACCTAATAATTCGTATGGATTACTCATGTTTGTTATTTTAGCATGTGCCAGCAGTATATTTGGTGTGCATTATAAAAACGGTGTTGCTAGGTGTGCCATGGCATCCCGTAACTTAATTAAAATCGGTCGTTTTTCGACAACAGCAAGGTCAATTTTTTTAGCTTTAGTCATTTTTTCTGTAAATATGCTTTTTAATTCCTTGGCAAGTTTTGTAGAGTAACATTCAACATTGAATTCATAGTTAAGTCTTAGGCTTCGTTGGTCCCAATTGGCAGAACCTATAAAGCACCAGTAATCATCAACAACCATATACTTACTGTGATCAAAAGGTGGAGGAGTTAAATATACTTCACACCAATCTAAGATTTGCCATAGTTGAGCCATCGAGGCCCACTGAGTTAGTCGAGAATTATTTTTTTCAGGTATGAGTATTTTTACTTTTACACCACGCAATGAAACACTTTTTAAGGCAGCAATGAGAATATTGTCTGGTAAAAAGTACGGTGATTGTATAATGACCGTTGAGCGAGCACAACTAAGAGCTGCTAACATGGTATCTCTGAGCTTGTCTTCGTCTTCATCTGGGCCATCACTGATTCCTCTTGCTGGAATGTTTCCAGCTGATTTTAGAGTAGGGAATAGTTGGTTTTCAGTTAAATTATTGTCGGTGACATATGACCAATCTCGCACAAAAGTTTCTTGTAAATGCCGTACGATTGGACCTTCTATTTTGAAATGAATATCTTGAATGTGATGTGGTTGGTTTTCTAATAAAAGTGAAGAATTACTTATGTTCATGCCACCAGTGAACCCTATTTTGCCGTCAATAATAAGGATTTTTTTATGGTTTCTGAGATTTAAATATTTGGTTTTCCAAGGTATAAAGGTAGGATTAAAAAAATGGGCATCTATATTGTTTTTCCTGAAACGTTGGATGATAGTGGGAAATGAATAGTGCGCACCAACGCCATCAATGAAAACATGGACCTTAACTCCTCTCATTTTGGCTTTATTTATAGCCTCCAGAAAATCAAAACCTGTTTCGTCGTTATCAAATATATAGGAGCACATATTTATAGAGCTGGACGCATTGTTTATTGCCTTGAGCATAGCAGAATATGTTTCTTCACCGTTTTTGTACAATTTGAAATTATTTCCACCTAACAAAGGATTATAGGTAAGCTGGTCAACAATTTTTTCTATTTGTTGTAGATATGTTTTGCGAATAGGTGCATATTGTTTAGGAAGAGGAACTTTAGTAGGTTGTGGGATTTTTAGTTTTAGTGATTTTTTAAGACTTTTGCGAACCTTGTGTTTAACTCGGTTAATCCCAAAAATATAATAAGTAATAACTCCAACAAAAGGGTAGAGAATTATAAACAAAATCCAGCTTAAGGCAGAATTTGAGTTTCTTTTATGTAAGAGTACGTGGCTTATTGCTAGAATATCAAAAATAAAGTGAAGAAGTAAGATAATCTTAGGGGCCATATTAATAGTTTGCCATAGTTTATTACGAAATCCTAATGGTAGGTATTATTTAAAGAATTATATTTATGTTAAAATAGCCAATATGGAATTTGAAATTATAGATGACTATATTGAACTTTATCAGCTATTAAAAGTAACAGGTGTTTGTGGCTCTGGCGGAGAGGCTAAGCATGTTATTGCTAATGGACTGGTTAAGGTAGATGGTCTTGTTGAGACTAGAAAGAAATGCAAAATTATCCCTTATCAAACAGTTTCTTTTGATGGACAGAGCATTCTTGTAACTAAAGAAAAGTAAGGGTTTTTGAATAGAGATTTTAATTGAATCTCATTTAGAATAATTAATAGAGCAAATGCATTTTTAACTGGGATTCCACAGACTACTTGTCGATATATTTGTATGTTTAAGATTATTTCCTTACCTTTATTCTCCGTGATTACAACTGTTCATAATGGCGGAGAGTTTATTGTTAGGAATATGAAAAGTGTGAATTCTCAGACTTATCCTAATACGGAGCGAAAATATTTAATCGAATAAATAAAAAACTAATTTTGACAGAGATTGGAG
>JBAXBT010000102.1:0-5731 GCA_037141875.1 Candidatus Riflemargulisbacteria bacterium | reverse complement strand
ATGAACAAAGTGGCTCAGCTATTGGACTAAAAGCAAATCTCAAAGGAGACATTCATGAGACGAACGCACAGCTTGTTTTTGTTGATGACACTTTTGACCCTGTTGGCTCTTCTCAATATCAAGCAGGGTCTAACATCTTTATTTTAGGTTCAAAAATAAACCCATCAAAAGAACTAAACATTAATACAGAATTTTTTACAAATAAAATGAAGTCTGCCTATAAATCAACCACAACTGGAGAGTATCTGAAGTATCACGAAAATAAGTACAAATTAGGTGCTGCCTACTCTCCTCTTGATATTTTTAGTATAAATGGAGGTGTTGATGTACAAAATTATGAAACAGATCTAAATATAGATAATGGCCTAAAACCTATAGATAAAATCATGAACCAATACTATTTCTCATTATCTTCTGGACCTTCTGTTTTTAAAACTAATTTGGTTATAAACAACTTTAATAACACCGACAAATCTAATAGAATAACAGGACTAGAAACATTAGGAAAAAGCTTAGAACTTAATAATGATCTAGTACTATTTTCGAATGACCTTCGATTAATTTCAACATTTAAAGAAACAACTGAGCTACAAAGTTCCGGCAACCAAGCTATTAGCGACCAGAACAACAGAAAATATGGCATTGACCTAGGAGTAAGGCCTATCTCTTTTCTCCGCATTAATGGTAATTATTCTCAAGAAAATCTCGATAAAAATAATTATCAAAGCAGTACTCAAAACGCAACTAAAGAACAGGCTAGAAATTATGGTACTAATATTTCCCTTGCACCACCTATTGATATTCCATTTTTCCAAAGACCAGATTATGGGTTTGCTCTCTCCAATACTGAAAAACAATCACTGCTTTCATCATATAGTCCTGATACAAACAAAAGTATCGGAAATAAATTATCTTTCGGTTTATTTGGCCTAACTTCCATTTCACTAAGAAATTCCCTTGCTAATTCCTTGCAAAGTAACGAAAAAATTAAAAGAGACTCTTATCTTGGCGAATATACAATTAACGGATTTAGTATGTTTAATAATTTTTTCCCTCTCACTCTTAAGCCTTTCTCCAGAAAATATTCTCGCTCTGCTGCTTTTGATAGTATCGGAAACATCTCAACACTAAGCAATATAGGTGAAAATTGGGGCGATTCCACAATATATGGGCTAACTTGGGCCCCCATTAAAGAATATAGTGGTGGCGTAGATTATACTTTAAACCAAAACTATGCACTTTCAACCGAAAATAAAACCATCGAGGTTATTCATTCTACTCAAACAAAGCCTACTCATACTCTTCAGTTAATAAATACTCTTCAGATTGCTGACATTTTTAAAACCAGCCATATTTATAATAATGTGGAAGATGAAGAGCAAAAACTAACCTATTATCTAGCAACTTCAGATTTATCAGTTAAAAATGTGATTACTTATAACAACACGAGTCATCTATACTCAAATAAATTTAATAATATTTTTTTAGAAAAATTTCATCCTATATATCTTAATAATAATTTAATAAAAGATGACTATATAGATACCTCAAAAGGGATGAAACTAAGAGAACAAGAAGACTTTGAAATATATTCTGATTTCCAATTCTTAGACAAATTAACTATCAAACCAAAATTAAACGTCTATAAAACAGATCAATTTACAACTATTTCTGACAACTACTCTTTTAGTGATATTGGTTCAATCTATACCCAACGTATCTATAATAATAAACTACAATCCACACTAGGAGCAGCCTATCCATTTATAGAAAAAACTAATCTACTTGCAAATATCGGATATGACAACATCAAAGAAAACGTATATAACCGTAATTCAGGAGGTGTCTCAGAAGACCCTAAAGAGTATGATGTTTATAGCTTAGGGGTTGGAATAGACACCTCAATTATTGATGGACTATTTTTAAAAGGAACTTATACTCTTAAAAACAGCCAGGATAAAAAAACAACTCAAAGCCTATTTAATGGAAGCGAAACTATCAGAATTGAGGGCACCTATAAGCCTGCCACGCTAATCGCTCTTGCTCCCGTTGAAACCGTCGGAGATGTGTTAATGGTTATTTTAAATAAATCAACTGTCGGCTTCATGTTAGAGTATAACAAAGGAACTGGTATTAACTCTTATACTCTTGAGGAAACAGAAAAACTTACAGGAAAAACAGTAGAAACTAAAATAGAGAAAATAGACAATCTAAGAATAAAAGGCTCTTTTGAATCTCAAATAGAAGTGCCCCTCACCGAACAAAGCAGTGGAATGATAGAAAAGTTTGTTTTTTCATCTGAAGCACATATAGTAATAAAAAATGATTACGCGAACGTAGCAGGAATCAGCTACACCGTTCTGGGACTTATCTTTAGTGGAAAACTTATTTTTTAAACAATTTCACTTATTTGTCTTAAGGGTATTAGCATGACATAGCCAAGCACAAGTATTAATATCCCAATGAATACAAGGGCTAAGCTACTTACTAAATTTGCAATTATTATTTGTGCTTCATTATTCTTTTCTTCGGCTTCCAACAAAAAATTTTGATAAAGTTGTTGTTTTCTTTGATTATCAGTAGCCATTGTCGAAAGTACCCGTTGTTTCCTTTCTATTAAAGGGATATCTATTGACTGATCAAAAGGCAATCCTCTTGTTAACCTAGATAAAATTGTTGAAAGTGAATATCTGCTTAACCCTTTCTTCTCGAGGGTCAAGTAATCACCAATAAGCTCTTCTAATGAAACTCCGCTTTCTGTAGAAATGATACAAAGCTGCCAAAACAATAGCTGAAATCTTGCTCTATAAAAATAATTAACTATCGGAATTGAAGCTTTTGCTTTTAGCGGTATGACCTTATATAAAAGATATAAAGCAATAACAACTACAATTATCAATAAAGCCAATTTCCAAAGATTCTCTCTACTTATTAACCTTAGCAATAATGGTATCTCTGTGCCACTATCTTGGAAAAAAAATAAAAAATTAGGAATGATACTATATGAAACAAATACAATCATTGATAATCCAGAAAATAATAACATAGCGGGATAAATAGATCTTTTTAACAATTCTTTTTGGTTTTTCAATTTCGTTCTTAACACTGAAACAATCTTCTCAAACGTTATTTTGTTTGTTCCTGCCATCTTAGATATCAAAAAAAACGAATTAATATCTTCGCTAAACAATTGAGAATCTTTAAATATTTGACTAACCTCTTTTCCTCTACGTAGCTCTCCTAAAATAAACCCACAAATCCCCTTAATCTTTTTATCCGCAAATTGCTGATACTTTAAAAGCAAATGATAAACATTTTCACCTTCTGAATAATATAAAGATAAAAACTCAAAAATCTCCAATTGTTCTTTAAGTGAAAACTTACCCCTTCTAATCTTAAAATAAATTTTCTTCTTCTTCTTAAGTCTCTCTACTTGATTTAAAGATGCATGACAAAGAAATAGACCTTTTCTTGATAAATACAATAACTTATATATCATCCCAAAAAAACCTTTCTGCATTTTTTGTTGTAATACTTTCCATTTCATCATAACTCAAACCAAGCATTTCTGACAAAAATTCAACTGTAGTTTTTAAATACTCTGGCAAATTAATTTTGCCTCTATAGGGAATCGGAGCCAAGTATGGCCCATCAGACTCAACCAAAATCTTATCCAAAGGCACTTTCTTTGCAATTTCTCTCACGTTCTGAGCTCCCTTAAAGGTTATCATTCCATTAAAAGAGAAAAACGCTCCTGCCCGCAAATAACCCTCTATTAAATTTGAATCTCCAGCATAAGAATGACAATGGTATTTACCTGGTGTCTCTTTGATTATATCTAAAACTTCTTTTTCGGCACTTCTTGTGTGTAAGACTATCGGCTTTCCTTGATTTGCTAACGCTATCATTCTTTTAAAAACCTCTAATTGAGCTACGACTTGGCTATGCTCATAGTAAAAATCCAGACCTATCTCGCCTACTCCAACACATTTATTATGTTTAAGTAATTTTGATATTTCACTCATATCTTCTTTTTTAAATTTATCTGCTTCATGGGGATGTATTCCTGCACAAAAATATATACACTCATAACTTTCAGCAAGTTCTGCTGCTCTCTTGCTATCTTCTAAATCTATGCCAAGAGTTATCAATCTTGTTACACCAAAACTTTTGGCTTTATTTATAACACTTTCAAGGTCAATCTCACTATACCGGCTATCAGTAAGGTGGATATGTGTATCTATTAATGACATTATTTTCTTGGAAAAACAGGCTCAGGTTGATTTAGTGTTCTGCCTGAAGTAAAAAATCCCCAACTAAAATTTGGATTCTTTTTCTCTTCTTCCGTTAAATTTAACTGAGAGAAAAACGAATCACTAATCGTAGGCATAAAAGAACTAAGCCAAATAGTAGTTAACCTAAGTGTCTCTAACAAATGCACCATTACTGTTGCTAACTTTTCAATATTACCTTCTTTTTGCAAATTCCAAGGCGTTGTCTCTTCAATAAACTTATTTGCTCGTCTTATAACCATGAAGATTTCCTCCAAAGCTATAGAAAGCTTAAATGAATCTATTAAAGACGGTATGCTAGTCTCAAGACTTAAGGTTGCTCTCTTAAGAGTTAACTCCTCTTGTGACAGTAATTCATCATTGGCAACTGGAACCTTCAGCTCGAAATATTTTATCATCATATTAAGTGTTCTATTTAGTAGGTTACCATAATCATTAGCAAGATCGCTGTTGTATCTTTGCTTCATTGTCTCTTCACTATAAGAACCATCTAATCCAAAGACCATTTCTCTTGAAAGATAATATCTAAAAGGATCAACTCCATACTCATCCATGATAGTAAAAGGATCGAGAACATTACCTTTAGATTTAGACATCTTTTCTCCACCCTGATAAATAAATCCATGACCAAAAACATGTTGTGGGACTTCAACTCCAACGGACATTAACATCGCAGGCCAAATAACAGCGTGAAACTTAAGAATATCTTTCCCGATCAAATGTACATGTGCTGGCCAATATCTATTAAAAAATATTTCATCTTTTTGATACTTAATACCAGATAAATAGTTTAAGAGTGCATCAAACCAGACATATACATAATGTTTCTTTTCTGTCACCTCTAGCTGTGGAAATTCAATACCCCAACTTATTGTTGTTCTACTAATACATAAGTCGTTAAGTCCACTTTCAACAAAGCTTATAACTTCATTCTTCCTGCTTTCAGGAAGCACAAAATCAGGCACTCTTTTTATATGTTCTAATATTTTATCTTGAAATACAGAAAGCTTAAAAAAATATGCTTCTTCTTGTAAAGTTATAACCTCTCTACCACAATCAGGACATTTCCCATCAACTAGCTGAGTTTCTGTAAAATAAGCTTCACATGGTCTACAATAAAGACCTTCATAAGCTCCCAAATATATATACCCATTTTTATACGCTTGAATCAAAGTAGCCTTAACTATCTCTTGATGTTCCATGTCTGTTGTTCTAATAAAATAATCATTAGAAATATTAAGTTTCTGCCATAATTCCTGAAATCTTAAAACGACACCATCAACTAACTGTTTTGGGGTCATCCCCTTCGCTTCTGCAGCTTTTTCTATCTTTTGGCCATGCTCATCAGTCCCTGTTAAAAAGAAAACATCTTTACCCATAAGCCTATAAAATCTTGCCAATATATCAGCAATGATAGTTGTATAACAGTGGCCTATGTG
>JBAXBT010000101.1:0-5750 GCA_037141875.1 Candidatus Riflemargulisbacteria bacterium | reverse complement strand
GTCAAAAATATAATAAGGGAGCGACAAGGACATGAGTATGATTATAAAGGGTTTATATTATTCTGAAGAGCATGAATGGGTAAAGGTAAATGGAAGCGTGGCTACTATTGGAATTACTGATTATGCACAGGATGCGTTGGGCGATATAGTTTTTGTTGAACTTCCAAATGTTGATGATGAGTTTACTCAGATGGACGAGATTGGTGTTTTAGAATCAGTTAAGACAGTAAGCAATATTTATATACCTGTTTCAGGAAGAATTGTTGAAGTTAATGAGTCAGTGATAGAAGATCCTGCTTTAGTGAATTCTTCTCCATATGATGAAGGATGGCTAGTCAAAGTTGAGATGTACGAGAAGGCTGAATTAGATGATTTAAATTCTGCAGAGGATTATGAAGAGAGTTTAGGCGAAGAGGAGTAGATGGTTACTCTCGGTAGTCTGATTACTAATTTTTATAAAGATCTACCAAAAAATATCATTAATCCTGAATTAAATTTACCTCAGCAACTTTCAGAAGCTGAGGTTCAACTTAAGTTGGAAGGGTTAGCCAATTCTAATACTATTTATTCAAAGAATCTTTCTTTTTTAGGTGCTGGTGTTTATCATCGCCATGTTCCGGCAATAGTCGACCACTTAGTCAGTCGCAGCGAGTTTTATACAGCATATACTCCTTATCAACCCGAGATAAGCCAAGGCACACTTACTGCTATTTTTGAGTTTCAAACGTATATGGCAGAACTAACTGGCATGGATATCAGTAATGCTAGTCTATATGATGGAGCAACTTCGCTTGCTGAAGCTGTCCAGATGGTGACAAGAGTTGCTGATAAAGAAAAGTCTAAAGTTATTGTTGCTGGTATCCTTTCACCAAATTATAAGGAAGTGCTTAATACGTACAATAAGGGTTTTGGAAATGAGATAGTGTATGTTGAAGAGTTAGAAGAAGTAAGATTAGAAACAGATATAGATGCTTTGGTGTTAATGTATCCTAATTTTTTTGGACAAGTTATAGACCATTCTGTGCTTATTGATGAAGCAAAAAAGAAAGGCATTGCTGTTGTTTTTTGCGTTACCAATCCCTTAGCATTAATGCTTTTTAAATCACCTGGAGAGTGCGGGGCTGATATAGTATGTGGAGAAGCAGTTTCGTTAGGAAGTTATCCTTCATATGGTGGTCCAGCACTTGGTTTTCTGACTACTAGACAAGACCTTGTAAGAAATATCCCTGGTAGGATTGTCGGCGAGACCGAAGATGCTAATGGACGTAAGGGATTTGTTCTTACTTTTCAGACAAGAGAGCAACACATCAGAAGAGAAAAAGCTACTTCAAATATTTGTAGCAATCAAGGCTTGATGGCACTCAGAACAACAATTTATATGTCTTATATGGGCCAAACTGGTATGCTAGATTTGGCAGAAGATATTTATAGAAAAACCGAATATTTAAAAGAAAAAATAGCCAAACTTAATAAGTTTGTAGTTGATAAGAACGTGAATTTTCAAGACATATTGATTTATTCTAAAGATGTTGAGTTTTCTCAGCTTAATTTATTTTTAAAGAAGAAAAACATTTTAGGTGGCTTAGATTTATGTGAATTAGATAGAAGCTGGGAAGGCTGTTATTTGCTTGCTGTTAATGAATATATGAAGAATGAAGATATAGACTTATTGGTTTCGTCTATTAAGGAGTTTATTGATGGATAATAGTCCAATTTTTGAAAAAGTAGAAATATCCAATAAACTGTCTAGTATTGAGATAGCTCCTCAATTAAAGAGAAAAAAGGTTTGTCGTTTCCCTGATCTTTCAGAATCTCAGGTGGCAAGACACTATACTAAACTTTCTACCTTGAATTTTGGTGTAGATAGTGGGATGTATCCTCTTGGTTCTTGTACAATGAAATATAATTACAAGATTCTAGAGAGATTAGCTTCTTTGCCTGGTTTCTTACAGCTTCATCCTTTTCAGAATGATGCAGATTGCCAGGGTATTTTAGAGATTTTGTATGAGATTGAATTGTATTTATGTGAGTTATTTGGATATAGTAGGTTTTCTTTGCAACCATCAGCTGGGGCACATGGAGAGCATACTGGCTTGCTAATAATTAGAGATTATTTAAAGAAGAATAACGATGACAGAGACCTTGTTCTTATCCCTGATTCTGCACATGGCACGAATCCTGCAAGCGCTGTGATGGCAGGCTTCAGAGTAAAGAAAGTTCCCTCTGACAAGTGGGGCAATGTGGACCTTGATAAATTAAATGAAGTGTTGAGCAAAGAAAAGGTTGCTGCTTTTATGCTTACCAATCCTTCTACCTTAGGGCTTTTTGAAAACAATATTATTAAGATATCAGAAATGATTCATGAGAATGGTGGACTTCTTTATTATGATGGAGCAAATGCCAATGCTTTGATGGGTAAGATAAGACCTGGAGATATGGGGTTTGATGTTTGTCACTTAAACTTACACAAAACCTTTGGTACTCCACATGGTGGGGGTGGTCCTGGCTCCGGTCCTGTAGGAGTTGTAGAGAAACTAGTTCCATTTTTACCTGGGCCATTGGTCAGCAAAGATAAAGAATATAAATGGCAAAATCAAGAGGGAACTGAAATCGGCAGGATTCATGGATTCCATGGAAATGTTAATGTAGTTATTAAAGCTTATATTTATATTCTATTACATGGAGGGCAAGGACTAAAGGAAGTAAGCGAAAAAGCAGTTGAGAATGCTAATTACTTGATGAATAAAACAAGAGAGATTATTGATTTGCCTTACGATAGGGTATGCATGCATGAGTTTGTTGTTTCTGCGGAAAAGTTAAAGAAAGAGACAGGAATTTCAGCTTTGGATTTAGCAAAGGCTTTAATTGATAAAGGGTATCATCCACCAACAATATATTTTCCACAAATAGTGCATGAATGCTTAATGATAGAACCAACTGAGACAGAGGATAAAGAGTCTATGGACGCATTTTTCGAAGCTTTTAAAGATATAGTGGCACAGGCTAAAGCAAGTCCTGATAAAGTTAAAGCTGCCCCTGTAACAAGAGTAGTTGGTCGCTTAGATGAAGTGAAAGCAGTAAAAGAACCAAAACTTACTTTTTTTGCTAAGTAGTTTTTCTGGGATTTTATTCTCAATGTTCCGATAATTGTATATGAATAAAAAAATAGTAAGTACTGGAATGAAAAGTTCTGATTTACATATCGTCAAATTACTTTAGAAACTATTTCTGATGAATATTTCACTGGTTCAGACGAAATAACTTTGGCCGGATTTTTCTATAATGGACATATCATTGTGGGTTTAGAAGAGGATTTTTATCATTGTCACTTAAGATCTATAGGTGAAGATATTTTGAGTCAGAATATTGATAGTAATAAGGCTTTGTATTTCACTTTATTTTATTCAGAAGATTATATGAATGCAGGAGGAAGAGATGCATTTGAGCGGATGGGAGGAATTTTACTTGAAAAGTATGGATGGGGGCTTTGGCCTTTTTCTAGTGAGAATGCTAAGAATACTGATGAATCTGTTTTGACAGGAGAACAGAGCGACCAACTTGCTGAAGAGCTTAATGAATTACCGAATATTATTTATGTAGAACGATAGATGGAAATATCTTAATTTTAATAATATCATTGTTCCTATGAGTTTAAATTGTCTTGGATATGAAGTTCTTTCTGCAGAGGAAAATATGCAGAAAGATAAAAACATTATGACCATAGGTAGTGAAGATGTGTCTTTACGATTATATTCATGGAAAGATACTTGTGTGACATATGGCTATAACCAAAAGGAATCTGATGTTATAAAGATAGTTAAAGAAACAATGAACCTTACTATTTCAGAGTTTGTTAGGAGACCAACAGGCGGAGGTCTTGTTATTCATAATCCCGAGAATCTTTCTTGGACTTTATTTGTGCCAACTAAGCTTTTAACTGAAAAGTCTCTCCTGACATTTTATTACAAATTGTCACTGATTTATGCTGAGGTATTAAATGAGTGTGGCATATCTTGCCAATTAACAAAATCAAACAGAGAAGAATATAATGAAAAGAAAATTAATGATATTTGTATTAACTATCCATCTAAGTATGAATTAGTCGATGAATTTGGTCAAAAACTTATTGGTAGTGCACAAAAAAAGACTAAAATTGCCCTAATTCAACAGAACAATTTATTTATCAAAGAACCAAGTGCATTCAAACAAAAATTAATTAATAGACTAACAGAAACCTTTACTTAGTACAGAGATGTGAGCTTTTAGCTTTTGGCTTTTAGCTTTTGGTTAATTTGTGTTAGAATTAATTAAAATATTTGAGGAGAAATGCTTATGTCAGCAGAGAAGATGAAGGGTTCCAAAATACTTTTAGAAAGTTTGAAAAAAGAAGGCGTCACGGATATTTTCGGATACCCAGGTGGTAAGGTGCTTCATATTTATGATGATTTGTATGATAGTGAGATTAAACATTATTTAGTAAGGCATGAACAAGCAGCTGCACACGCTGCAGATGGGTATGCTAGATCAACAGGTAAGGTAGGCGTATGCCTAGCTACATCTGGTCCAGGAGCCACCAATTTAGTAACTGGTATTGCAACCGCCAATATGGATTCAATACCGATGGTTGCTTTTACTGGACAGGTTGGTACTAGTGATATCGGAACCGATTCTTTTCAGGAAGCAGACATAATCGGTATTACAATGCCAATAACCAAGCATAATTTTTTAGTAAAAGATGTCAAAGACCTTGCTGAAACTATTAAGAAAGCCTTTCATATTGCTAGAACTGGCAGACCAGGGCCTGTGCTTGTTGACCTTCCAGTAGATGTTACTATAAATAAAACAGTTTTTAATTACCCAGAGACAGTAGATATGCCTTCGTATAAGCCTACAATGAAGGGTAGCGATAAGCAGATAAAGAATGCCATTAAGATGATTATGGAAGCAAAAAGACCAGTTGTTTTAGCAGGTGGTGGAGTTATTGCTGCTAATGCCTCAGAAGAATTAAGAGAGTTTATAAAGTTAACAAAAATGCCAATTACTACTACGATGATGGGGTTAGGCGTTTATCCTTATAATGATTATTATTCTTTAAAGATGCCGGGAATGCATGGAACTGCATATTCTAATTTTGCAATTCAAGAAGCAGATCTTCTGATTGCTATTGGAATGAGGTTTGATGATAGGATTACTGGAAAACTTGATACGTTTGCCCCTAAAGCGAAGGTAATACATATCGATATAGACCCAGCAGAAATAGGTAAATGCATTGAATGCATTCTTCCAATTGTTGGTGATGCAAAAGAAGTTCTTAAAGAAATGAATGCTTATCTTAAGGAAGAAGTATTAGAAGCAAAAGAAGACTGGTTAAAGATTATTGATAAGTTGAAATTAGAATATCCATTAGCTTACAAAATGGATAAAGAGGGAATTAGTCCTCAGTATGTTATTGAAGTTTTAAATGAACTTACTAAAGGTGAAGCTTTCTTTACAACAGAAGTAGGGACACATCAAATGTGGGCAGCCCAGTACCTTAATCATATTCATCCAAGACACTGGATTAGTTCAGGTGGTTTAGGTACAATGGGTTATGGTTTTCCTGCAGCCATGGGAGTGCAAGTAGCCAATCCAGGAGCGACAGTAATTAACATAGCTGGAGATGGTTCATTCCAGATGAATATACAGGAATTATCAACGGTAGCTTATTATAATATACCTGTTAAAAATATCATCTTAAATAACCAATGGTT
>JBAXBT010000100.1:0-5752 GCA_037141875.1 Candidatus Riflemargulisbacteria bacterium | reverse complement strand
GCCATCTATAGTAAACACTCCTGCTGAAGTTGATTTTAGAAGTTTCGGAATTAGAACTCCACTTTGTAGTGAAAAAAATCCTAGTTATGGAATAGTTGGAATGTTTCACTTACTACCACCTGCACTTGCTTGGTTATGGCGTCTTGTGTCTCCTAGAGGTCACAACAACCCAAGCATATTAAATGATGAAGGACTTTCTAGCGAAGGTGTTGGCTCTTACTGGCCATTTGCTACTGGCAAATATATTAACCATGCTAATTTGTTGCTGAAACAAATCATGAACACTCCAAACACTAAATATATCCTGTTTCCTAATCAACATGTTGGAAGTTGGGAAGTTGGATTTATGCCACAATGGATATCTAGAGAATACTTTGCACGTCGTGGCGTTGCTAAATTTACTAAAGAACAATTAAAACCCGCTCGTTGCGCGCTACTTGGCTACACTCCTGCACGTGTAGTAGTTGAGGGTGTTCAGATTCCTGAATATTTCTTTAATGTTGAACATCAAAATGAGGTTGGAACAGAATCTTATGATTATGGGAAGGAACTTCTATATAGTTTCTTTGAAAAAACGCTTAAAGAATATTTAGTTCCTGAGTTAGACCCATTAGGAAGAAAAATAATTGAATGTTGCTTAGAAAGAGGCAGTGTTGCTGAACTAGACGCATTAATATCTTTTGCGCAGTAAAAATAAGTTATAATCTTAGCCTATGCTTAATACTGCAAAACAGTTACTTTCTGACTATTGGGAATTTAATCCAAGTACAACCACACTATCAAAACAACTGCGTTCTTTTTTTCGAGACTCGGAAATTATTCATATTGAGAATAATCTTTTAAACTATATATTAAAAGTTACCCCAATTAACTTGGAACATTTAGTCATTAAGAACCAATTAATCTCCAAAATAGCAATCAATTCAGGTGCTCCAGTAATCACATCAATAAAGGAATATATTATTAAAGATAACTTTATCTATGAACTTTATCCAATGATGAATCCTCTAGAAATAGAAACTATCAATCTTACAGAAACTAATATCACAGATCTCTTTATTGGGTTACAAAACATAAAAGCAGATGTTCCTGAACTATTAATAACTGATATAAATGTTAGTAATATTCTTCATAATGAATATCTAAAAGATAACCTATATAAATATCTGCCCTATATAGAAACAAGTTTTATTCATGGAGACCTTCACCCACATAATATTCTCACAAACAATAACCAACTTTATCTGTCAGACTGGGAAACAGCTGCGACAGGACCGAAACTTTACGACTTTGCCTTCTTCTGTGGCTGTTTAGGGTTACATGGCGAAAATTATCTAAAATCTGATACTGTAAAATTACTCCTTCAATCCTTATCTAATGAACTATACCTTGACCCATTATCTATAGACACATTTCATGCTCTTCTTGTTTATACCAGAATAAGATGGCTATTAGTTTGGCAGAACAACAAAGATATTGAGATGATTGAAAATGAAAACAATTACATCAACTACTTAATTGATAACCATACTTCATTGAATCCTTTCTGGAAAGAGCATCTAATATCTAATTTATCACACGCAACAAAGTGGATAATCACTGATGCTAATTTCACTGACGATATCTTAGAATTAAAAAATAATAATAATCTACACGATTTACCTATTGAAATTTTATCCCCAAAAATACCTCAACTAATAATAGCCTTTGGAAAAGAAAATAATATTACAAAAACCATAGACCTTTTAGAGTTACATAAAACATTCTCTAACACGACAGAAAACATCAATGACTTACTTATATCCTTTATAAATTTTTCCTTGGATTCTGCCAGATTAAAACATAAAAAATCACTCCAGCATATTATTTATCAAGTTGAATCAAATTATACTAATCACGAACTTACACCGACTTGCTTGGCTTATCTTTATCGAAATTATTTCACCTTATTAACCGAAGATAACGACAATTTAAGCCTTGAGCCAATCAAATCAAAATTCAAACTTCTACTCTCAAATAATCCAGATAACTTAGCTATCTGGGAAGAATATTCTAGGATTCTTAGTGGGGAAATCAACTATTACCTTATAAAGAAAAATTTCGATGAAGCACTTATAGTCTTTAACGAACTAACACAATTAAAAACCAACTATCCTGAATCTGTTAAAATAGCTGCAACGTTTAAAACAGCTGAAAAGAATATGTCTAAGTAAAAAAGTATATCTATCTTATTCTATCCTTATTAAATGCTTGATCTAAAGCTACTCTCAGTCCTAACATACCTGAATTTTGTGTATCCACTATTAGTTCACCAATCAACTTGCCAACCTTACTATGATGTTGTGGAATGCTACGTAGCAATGCAACTAATTCTTGAAATTCTTCGCCACTTGTCTGATTAACTTTAAACAGCATTTCTTTTAATAATCCCTTACAAGCTACTGCTTGATTATGCCTTAGTTCATTTACATCATTTAACTGAAAAGCCGCATCCTCTAAAAGTATTTTCAGTGCCCATTTAAAAAGATCATGATCAACATCTTTAATTGTAAGTAAAAATTTAACTATTTCATTACTATATATTGGGAAAAAATTATCCTGCTTTAAATGTCCAATTATAATTTGTAATGGAGCACGCACTCGAAAAGAGCTTGAATTAAATCTACATCCGAAATTACTTATTTGAATTCTTTCCATCTTCTTTTGCCAAGTTAGCATTTGAGTAAAAGGTATATGAGGATCCTTAGCTGTTTGTATCCGATACAAATAATCCAGAGTATCAGATACAGCATTTCTATAGCCTCTACCAGAAACTTTACGTGAATTTACATTATTCGGTTCGTTACATGAAATAATTTTATATTGAATATTTAACATCTTTAATATATCGAAATAAACAGAAAATAATTTCATAATAAGTTATAATTAATTTATGGGACTTAAAGATCCACTTAGTGGTTTGCTACATTTAATAGGAGCTGTTCTTGCAATACCAGCAACAGTAATCCTCATACTATTGGGGTTAGACTCTGCCTGGAAAATAGTGTCTTTCTCAGTATACGGTGCATGTTTATTCCTTTTATTTACTTTCAGCACCATCTATCATTGGCTCCCGACCAAATTTGGAGGAAAATATCAGATATTTAGAAAACTTGATCATCTTGCAATTTACGGACTTATTGCAGGAACCTACACCCCTTTCTGTTTGGTTACTCTTAGAGGTCCTTGGGGTTGGACTCTATTTGGCATAACTTGGGGACTTGCGATAGCAGGAATGAGCATCCAAGCGTTCTACATTAACGCACCACGATGGTTAACAACATCTATTTATGTACTAATGGGATGGATGATAGTAATAGCAATAAAACCTATCCTGCTACATTTGCCAAGCTTAGGAATCAACCTATTATTAGCTGGTGGAATAACTTATTCATTAGGAGGAGTTATTTATACGATCAAGAAGCCAAATTTTCACAAACATTTTAACTTCCATGATTTTTGGCATATTTTTGTGCTTTTTGGGGCTTTTTTCCACTTTCTTGCCCTATTACTGGTGGTATCCAAACAATAGATTTGCCACTATCCACTATTCCGAATATAATTCACTTTGGCCAAAGCAGGAAAAGGAAGTGTCGGAGTGAAACAAAGTCATATCAGAAATGTAGCTATTATAGCTCACGTAGACCATGGAAAAACCACATTAGTAGATGAATTATTCAAACAAAGTGGGATATTTAACGAACGTCATAAAATGACAGAACGTCTTATGGATTCAATGGACCTCGAGAAAGAAAGAGGAATCACCATTAAATCTAAAAACGGTTCTTGCTCTTACAAAAACCATCTAATTAACATAATAGACACTCCAGGACACGCTGATTTTGGTGGAGAAGTAGAACGCGTTCTTTACATGGCTGATGGAGCCGTATTCCTTGTTGATGCTGCTGAAGGACCTATGCCTCAGTCTTACTTTGTTCTAAAGAAAGCATTAGCGCTTGATATCCCTGTTATCGTTGTAGTTAATAAAATCGACAAAGCTGCTGCCAGATGTGAATGGGTAGTAGATCATGTTTTTGACCTAATGGTACAACTAGAAGCACCAGATGACATTTTGGATTTCCCAATTATCTATGCTTCAGCAAGAGACGGAGTGGCAACAAAAGTACTAGCTGAGCCAGGAAAAAACATTCTACCTTTACTTGATATGATTATTGATTATATCCCTGCACCTAAAGGCGACGTCAAGGCTCCATTCCAGTTCCAAATTTGCTCTATAGACTACAATGCTTTCCATGGAAGAATGGCAATTGGCAAAATAACTTCAGGGAAAGTAGCTGTAAATCAAGAAGTTGCTGTTACAAAAAATAATTCCATCTTAAGAACAGGCAGAATCTCTAAAATATATAGATTTAACGCTGACCAAAAAGTCGAGATAGATGAAGCTATCTGTGGTGAAATAGTATCTATCGCTGGCTTTGATGAAATGAAAGTTGGAGAAACCATAACTGACAAAAACACACCAATGTTCTTACCAGCTAGAGAAGTAGACCCACCAACAATTTCCATGAACTTCCTACCTAACTCTTCTCCCTTTGCAGGAAGAGAAGGAACTTATGTAACATCTAGACATATTAAGGATCGTTTAGAAAGAGAACTATTAAGCGATGTAGCTTTACATGTAGAAGAACTGACTGAAATTACCGGATACAAAGTATCAGGCAGAGGAGAATTACATATTGCTATTCTGATTGAAAAGATGAGACGTGAAGGCTACGAATTTGAAGTATCAAGACCTAGCGTTATTTATCATGAGGAAAATGGACAAAAGACAGAACCTTATGAATTTATCTTTATTGAGGTTCCTGAAGAATATCAAGGAAAAGTCATTGAAAAACTTGGACAAAAAAGAGGACAAATGATTGATATGGAGCTTGATAAAGGTATTAGCTATATGAAATTCGACATACCTACTAGAGGACTCTTAGGCTATCACGCTGAATTTATGATGGATACTAGAGGAATGGGAACTATAAACAACATCTTCCATCGTTATGCACCTTTCTCTGGAGAAATAATAGGAAGAAAGAATGGGGTAATGGTTGTTAAAGATACTGGACCTACTGTGGCTTATGCCTTATTTAACCTTCAAGAAAGAGGCGACCTTTTCTTTGGTGCTGGCGTAGAAGTATATCAAGGACAAATAATCGGTAGTTATGCAAAAGAAGGGGAAATTGTAGTTAATGCTTCTAAAGGGAAAAAACTAACAAACGTTAGAGCCTCAGGTACCGATGAAGCTGTAGTTTTAACACCTCATACTAGGATGACACTGGAAGACTGCTTATCTTTTATTGATAATGACGAGTTAGTTGAGGTTACACCTCTATCATTTAGAATGCGAAAAATAATAATTAATGATGCAGATAGAAGAAAAAGTAATAAAAATTAATTTAGTCTTATCCTAACTTAATATGATAAAATAATCGCATGCAAAAAATACAAAAAGGCCTTGTAGAATTTAAACAAGAAGACTTTGAAAAGCATAAAGATCTTTTTACCTCTACAAGTAAAAATCAAGATCCTCATACCCTGTTTATTGGATGTTCTGATTCTAGAGTCGTTCCTGATATGATTACAAAAACCTTACCAGGGGAACTTTTCGTAATTAGAAATATAGCAAACCTTGTGCCAACCTTCAGACAAATCGATGAATATCTTTCGATGGGAAAACCCATCGTGGCCACCAAAACCAGGT
>JBAXBT010000099.1:0-5756 GCA_037141875.1 Candidatus Riflemargulisbacteria bacterium | reverse complement strand
CTGCTCCACCCGACATTATATTAACAGCTGTACCAGTTGAAGATGCTGGCACATCAATTTTCTCCCTAGCCAACCCATAATCCTTCATAAATACTTCCATCGCTGTCTGCGCCCACTCTTCAGTAACCTTTGGGTTATTTGTAATAGAATTTAATTCATTAACCTTTACTTCAAAATCTTTTATCTTATCAACTTTAGTTTTTGAAGGATCCAAGGATTCTTGTGTCACAAAATGCTCCATTTGCTCAATGGAGAAATTAGCTAAATTTTTACTAGCAAAGTACATTGCTTTATTGACCATGCCTTGAAAATTATCATCAAATCCGCCAAAATCTTGTCCACCTAACAAAAGATTAGAAACAAAATAATCTGTAAATTTATTAAGCCTTGTATCAGCAGTCAAAGAATCTAATTTATTACCAACACTTAATTGTTTTTGAACTATCGCATCCTCTATCTTGCCTCTGATTTCTTGTTTTATGGTCTTCTTAACAGCTTGTTGAACATCCTTTATCTGACGAGAAGTAAGCCCGTATTCTTTTAAAAGTTGCTCTTCATTCTTCATTAGTCCATCTAAGTTTTTATTAGGAAGCATCAAAAATTGTCGATAATGATCAGTATATTTAGATACTACCTCTTCTTTAGTTGTCTTTGTCTCTGTCGTTCGCTGTGCTTCTTGGCTTGCCTTCTGTACCTTCTCCGTTTCAGAAGAATCTACCGCTGCATCTATTATTCTTTCTCTTGCAGCAGCTGCAACAACTTGACCTATCTTTGATTCTTTTTGTTGCACATCCTGTACATCCACTTCCTCAATCTCATCAACTACATTCTCATCCTCAACTGATTCTTCTACTTCAGCCATAACTTGTTGCTTAAGCTTAGCAATCGCTAGCGTATCCTTATCATCAATAACTTCTTGTTGGTTTTGTCTGTTTTTCCCGCTATTGTCTTGATCTTGGTCTTGCTCGGAATATTTGTTTTTATCAAAATTTTCTACATTCTTTTGACTTTCTTCTTTCACTTGAGCCTTATCGGATCTATCTGTAGCAATCTTCTCTCTTACCCCTTTTTTTTCTTCAAAAATCTGTTTTTCCAACTTTTCTGTTTTCTCTGCCTTCTTGCTGTCATCCTCTTGAGTCATATCTTTTCTTAATGCAGCAACAGCTTGGCTTTGCACAACAGTATCTGTCATATTCATCATTCTCGCCTGCGAGCTTAATTTTACTTCATCCTTACTCATAGAATCCTTACCAAAAAGAAGCTTAAGCTCACCCATAAGGTCTACGTTTTTTCCTTTATCAGAACTAAATAAAATATCCCGCTCCGAACCAGCTACTTTATGAATAAACTCTTTTAATAATTCTTGCTTAGCTTCTTTCTCATTACCTTTAAGTAAATGTTGTAAGGGAGATATCGTTTCCTTAGCTTTGGCAGTGTCTTCTGTGCCTTTGGCTTGCTCTGCTGCCTCTTCTTGTGCTCCTAATACCAATTTCTGCAAAGTATCAGTATTAACGTCTATCTTGCTATTACTATTAATAGCAGTAGTACTAATGCTTTGTGTTTGAGATAAACTTCCTTGCTCCATTTTAATAATACCCCTTTATCGGCCAGAACCCATTTTGGTCCCAGCTTGCTGTATATGCTCCCTCGTCTCTCTTGATTCCTTGCTATCATACATATTTGATAATTTACGTTCATGCGCTTCTATCCGTCTCTCAACACCCTTAATCATAGAATTAAGTTTAATTATTTTCATATCAACTTCTTTTGCATCTATTGTTTCTGAGTTCTTATCATCTGAAACAAATACAGAAACTCTAGAAGAGTTCTTTCTTTTATTAAATCTTTCTTTCCCAACCATAAGCCATTCCCCCTTCTAAATGCAGATACACTTATCCCAATAGTAATATCGCCAAAAATTGCGGTATTTATTCATTCGAATATACTGGTATATGATATACTACTAAAGTAATCATGAAAAAAATAACAATCTACGCAGATGGCTCATGCAGTGGCAACCCAGGACCAGGAGGTTGGGGAGCACTACTTATCTACGGAGAACACGTCAAAGAACTTAGCGGTGGCTCTCCACAAACAACCAACAATATGATGGAACTTACTGGAGTAATTGAGGCTTTAAAATCCTTAAAAGAACCCTGCCAAGCAGAAATCTATTCTGACAGTAAATATGTCATCCAAGGCATTACAGAGTGGATTCATGATTGGAAAATGCGAGGCTGGAAAAATGCTGCTAAAAAACCAGTCAAAAACAAAGAACTTTGGCTTGAACTAGACGAAGCTGCAAGTAAACACCAAACAACTTGGCATTGGGTCAAAGGCCACGCTGATAACCCCTATAACAATAAATGTGACGAGCTTGCGGTCAGTGAAACTGAACGCTACAAACAGTATTTAATTATCTAAAACACCTTAGCTAGATATGCATTATTTCTTCTCGTACTTATTTGTTATTAATGGGACTTATACTTTCATTCCATGGCAGATTGTGGGCACGTGCCCACAATCTGCGCTTAGTTACAGTAGGATTACATCCTCTGACAGCTATAAAAAACACGTACATTTTCATGGTGGGAAGTGGAGCTCAGCCTGTAGGAACATTGTTACCCTCTCCGTTTCATGAATGAAATGGAGAGGGTCGCAGCATGTTAAACTTCTAAGTAGTTTTTAATATTCTTCTGAGGGGAGAGGCTAAATGACTTCAA
Source organism: Candidatus Riflemargulisbacteria bacterium (assembly GCA_037141875.1). Lineage (GTDB taxonomy): Bacteria > Margulisbacteria > Riflemargulisbacteria > GWF2-35-9 > DYQY01 > DYQY01. The sequence goes on along the minus strand of JBAXBT010000099.1, from coordinate 3,033 downwards.
ATTTTCCCAAATTTAAGGGAGTGAGTTTTATGAGGAGACGAGGGGATTAATAAGGGACGCGGAGCCCCTTGTTGAAAAAGAATTTAAAAGTTTACTTTTAGTATAGATAATATATAAAAGTTAGCCCCGCTAACAAAATCCTTTATCAAAAAAAATGAACAAAAAGAGGATGATTAAAAGTGTATATCTGACAATAAGGGAGCTTTTTTGTCTTTATCTGAAAGCAAAGGGTCTTTGATTGGCCAAGCAATAGCTATTTGAGGATCATTCCAAATTACAGCTCGTTCATGCTGAGGAGAATAAACTGCTGAACATTTATATTCAAATTTTGCATAATCACTTATAACACAAAACCCATGGCCAAATCCCTTTGGCACAAACATCATCTTTTTATTTGTTTCAGTAAGGTACTCCCCTATCCACTTCCCAAAAGTTGGTGATCCCTTTCTTAAATCTACAGCTACATCAAAAACTTCGCCCTCGGCTACACGTACTAATTTATCTTGTGCACAAGGATCTACTTGAAGGTGTATTCCTCTAAGTATACCTTTCTTTGAATAACTAAAGTTATCCTGAATAAACTCAACGTTGATGCCATTCTTTTCAAACAAATCCTTACGATAAGTTTCTAAGAAATACCCACGCTCATCTCCATAAACCTGTGGCTCAATAACAATTACTTCAGGCAAAACAGTTCTTATAAATTTCATACCTTTTATTATACTGTTTATTTGTTTATTTGTTTATTTGTTTATTTGTTCGAATATTCATAATGCATACATGAACACATAAACAGCCATGAAAATTCCTCTACTACGCTCGACACCCTCATCAAATCAACTACCAATCCAAGCATCCATTCCTCTCACTATTCACCATTCAGGTACTCCCATTAAAAAATAAATCATAGTATAATACATTTAGACAAAATAGAAATGTAATCATCTTATGTTAACAAAAACAAACAAAAAACTTATTTATATCAAAAAAGATGCCTCATTCGCAGGCACAATGGAAAGTCCAGATAATATTTATCTGGAAGGCACTATTTCAGGAGAAATTAAAACAGCTAAAAATGTCTACATTTTAAAAGGCGCTGTTCTGAACACCAATTTAGTAGCAGAAAATATCCAGGTATTTGGCTCTATAAAAGGTAATCTCACCGCTAATAAAAGAATAATTATTAACGAAAATGCTCGTGTTTATGGCAACATAAAATGCGAAAGCCTAAGACTCCTTGAAGGAGCTATCTATAGCGGCAAAATGGAAGTCACGGTATTCTCAAATAAATGACAGAAACTTCACTAAAAATCACTGTTGCAGGAATACGAGGGGAAAATAACCTCTCGCTTTTACCATCAACTGCTTTAAAATTTGCTGAAATCTTCGGCACGATTATGAATAAAGGAACAATTGTTCTTGGCACAGATACTAGACTAAGCACTCTTCCCTTTAAATCTGCAGTAATTGCTGGCCTTTCTGCTACTGGATGCAACGTCATAGATATTGGCATTGTTGCAACCCCCACTTCACAAATAATGGTAAAAAAGCTTAAGGCGCAAGGCGGGATAATGATTACTGCCTCCCATAACCCTATCCAATGGAATGGATTAAAATTTATTTCTGATAAAGGTATTTTTTTTGATGAAGAACAAATGCAAGAAATCTTTGACCTGTATGACCAATATAATGAAACATTAAAATCAAGCTCAACTAACGAGGCATTTGTTAACAAAAACATCATAAATTATGCAGACATAAGATCACTAGGCCAAATTACATCTTACTCGTCTGCTGCCGAAGAACATATCAATCATCTATTAAAGAACATTGATGTTGAAAGCATTAAAAAATCAGGACTAAAAGTAGTCGTAGATAGTTGTAATGGGTCAGGCGCTGTACTTAATCCTATTCTGTTTAAAAAACTTGGCATTGAAATGATTAATATTAATAGTGCCCCTGATGGGAACTTCACAAGAGGACCTGAGCCTCTTCCAGAAAACATAACACTTCTTAGAGAAAAGGTCTTAGAAACTAAGTCGGACATAGGATTTGCTCAGGATGCTGATGCCGATAGACTAGCGATAGTTAACGAAAAAGGACAAGCCATCGGTGAAGATTATACTCTAGTACTAGTCATGAAATATATTTTACAAAGACACCCTAACCCAGCTGGGAAAATAGTAGCAACCAACCTTTCTACCTCAAAGGCTTTTGACGACGTTGCTGAACTATACAAAACCAAAGTAGTAACAACTAAAATAGGAGAAGTAAACGTTTCCAAAGTTTTGCTTCAAAAGGACGCAATTGTCGGAGGAGAAGGTAATGGCGGAGTAATTATCCCAGAAATTGGTCTTGGAAGAGACTCATTTGCTGGAATTGCTTTTATGCTAGAATACATGGCCAAAACTAAAATGAAAGTTTCTGAACTAGTAAACACCGTTCCTCGCTATGAAGTAGTCAAAACAAGTAAACACCTTTCTTCTCAAGAAGAAGTTAAGGGTATGCTAGATAAGGTTAAGTCAACCTTTGCTGGTGAAAAGATGGATTTACAAGATGGAGTGAAGGTTATTTTTGATGATTCTTGGATTCATGTAAGAGCATCCAATACCGAACCAATAGTCAGGTACTTTGCTGAAGCTAAATCAAAAGATATTGCCCAGTCACTTATCAATAAAGTTTTTTAGGTTAACATTTATACCATGGATAAAAAAGGATTAAGAGAAAAACTTCTAGCACAAAGAAGGTCACTTCCTGCACTAGAAGTTGAACATAGGTCTAAAATAATTATAAACAAGCTAATAGAGTATATCGAGAGCCTTGACTATACCAGCGTTGCTGCTTACTTCCCTATTCATAACGAAGTCGACTTACGACCATTTTATGATTACGTATGGAAAAAAAATAAAAATCTTTTGCTTCCTTATGCTTTCAAGAACGGCGATATGGAATTTAAGTTATTTGAACAAAAAGGTTTTCTTAAAAAGGATGATTATGGTATCCCTTCACCGAATACTACTTCTATTTTTCCAA
>JBAXBT010000098.1:0-5768 GCA_037141875.1 Candidatus Riflemargulisbacteria bacterium | reverse complement strand
GATTTTTGGCTATTTTATTTTTAAGGCAGATATTAAAGAAGAGGTTGATATATGATGGACGCAGATTTGTTATTGAGCATTTAACTTTGTTCTTTTTTATAATTATATTTCTACCAATTCAGATATTGATTGGAGGAATTTTTTGGTGAAGAGAATAGCAATAGTTATAGCTTTTAATGGCTTTAGAGATGAAGAATTTTTTGTTCCATATAATGACCTTTCTAATGGATTTGATGTCCAAGTTTTTTCAACTCAAATAGGCGAAGCAAATGGGAAACTAGGCGGTATATTTTTAGTTTCTCATACAATTCAAGATATAGAAGTAGATAAATTTGATGCATTAATGTTAATTGGTGGTCCTGGTGGGTATACATATTTAGGAAATTTAATTCTACAAGATATAATAAATAAGTTTTATTCCTTGAAAAAACTTGTTTCTGCTATTTGTATGGCTCCTTTGATTTTAGCAGAAGCAGGTATAATGAATGGCAAAAGAGCTACTGTGTTTATAGGCGATAAAGATAGATTTATAAGTAAAGGAGTTGTTTACACTGGGAGAGATGTTGAGATGGATGGTAATATCATAACAGCTGATGGAGCAGGTTCTTCAGAATTTTTTTCAAATAAAGTAAGGGAGTATTTACATGGATAAAATATTAGTAACTGGTGGCGCTGGATTTATTGGTTCTCATATTGTTGAGGAACTTGTTTTGCTTGATCACAAAGTCACTGTAATCGATGACCTTTCTTCTGGAAAGCTGGACAATATATCTCAGTTTGATAAAGATCACGTTGAGTTCATAAAGATGGATATACGTGATGAACAAGCAATTGCTGGTCTGTTTAATGATAAGATGTTTGATGTAGTTTTTCATCAGGCTGCAATTGCCTCAGTACATAAATCAATTACTGAAAAAGAGTATACGAAATCAGTTAATGTTCAAGGTACTGAAAATATTTTCAAGAATGCTGTTAGGACTGGAGTAGATAAGGTTATTTTTGCTTCTTCAGCTGCAGTATACGGAGATGATCCGACTTTGCCTAAAAATGAATTCATGCAACTTAGGCCAGTCAGTCCATATGGTGAGCATAAAATGATTAATGAAGATATGGCACTCATATATAGCGAAAAAGCATCAACTCAATTTCTTGGGCTTAGATATTTTAATGTATACGGTGAAAGACAAAATCCTTCGAGTGAATATTCCGGTGTTATCTCTATTTTCCAAAATAAGATTTCAAAAGGGGAGAATGTGTCTGTTCATGGCGATGGTGATCAAACGCGTGATTTTGTATACATTAAGGATGTAGTTACTGCAAATATTATGATGATGATGTCATATCAGGATTATTCCGTATACAATGTTGGCACTGGTAGACAAAACTCTGTTAATGACTTAATTGCTAGCTTTAAAGAGATATACGCTAAAGATGTAAACGTTGTATACCTTCCTGCTAGAGAAGGAGATATTAGATTCTCTATTGCTGATATTAGTAGAATTAAAAATGATTTTTCATACTTTCCTAGATATAACTTGCAACAAGGACTTTCCAGATTGTGTGGGATAAATTTATAACGTTTACTTCGTTTTGACTTTTTCCTTTTTTATGGTAAACTAGATTTACGCCCTTGTATACAGGGGGTTTATTTTGACTGATAATTCGGGGTATCAGTTAAAAAAGCTAAATTTAGGGGGGGTCATGTGGAAGCTACATATAAAGATCATAGTAATGTAATTAGTTTTGTTGAGGATTATTTATCCTCTGTGGATACTGAAGATATGGATGTGTCCAATAAGCGAAAAACATTAAAAGCTAGAGTTAAGAATTTAGCTGCTGATTATAAGTTTCCCAAAGACCTTGCCAATTATATTTCTTTATTTTTATTAATAACTAAATTCATATATGTAGATGGACAAACCTGGAAGGTTAGCCGTGAATTAGTAAACAAAATTAATAATGAAGATTTCCTTTTTGATAATTTGTTTAAATTTTTATTTTTTACACGTGATTATAATGAGTATTATAAGTCTCCTCTTGTTTTTAATACTCCCTATGTAAACAATGATTTCGATGTTGTAAATAAAAGGAAATCTATAGTTAAAACTTTGTATAGTTATTGTGACGAAGATGTTGTGTCTTTTGACACATTGTATAAACTGCTTACGACAAGATATGCCTTCTTTAGGGACTATAATGATCCAGAACGTTTTTACTACTCTAAGGGAGAAGTTTTTAATAATAAACAATTTATATTTTTGTTTGTATTTAAGACTCTAAGTTATTTGGACATAGTTCAAATAATTTCAAAAGGTAGTTCTGTCCAAGAATGCAAATTTAAAATAACTAATCATGGAAAAAAGATTTTAAATTCACTATACAATAAAGAAGAAAAAGCTAAGCCAATTATTAAACCATACAAATATCATGTAGCTTCTCAGAATGACAATGTATACAAATATGTATTTGCATCTGAAGGTATGGCTAACGATGGAGCACATAGAATTGAGTCTAAAATTGAAATGCTTAATATGGCGACTTCTGCAGTAAAAGTTGATTTCCTTAAAAACATCAAACAGGGAATAGCTAAAAGGGCAAGAGAAGAGAATGTCCCAAACTTACTAGCTTAAATGCTTAAAGTTTCTACCTTAATAAGTTTTCTCGAAGATAAATATCCAACAAAGTTATCTTTTGACTGGGATAATTGTGGATTACAGATTGGCTCTAATCATAATGAAGTCCATAAAGTTTTGTTGTGTCTGACATTAACTAGTAAAGTATTAGATTACGCTATACAGTCTAATGTAGATTATATCATTACTCATCATCCTTTATTTTTTAAGCCTATATCTCAAATTGATACATCTAAATATTTAGGTAAGACTATCAAATTATTAATAAATAATAATATATCTGTATATTGTTTACATACTAATTTTGACGTAAGTCAAAATGGGGTTAGTGACGTATTAGCTGAAAAGTATGGAATAACAAAAACTAAAGTTTTGAGCCCATCAGCAGTTGACCTATATAAACTTATAGTATACGTCCCCAAAGATCAATTGGCGCAATTTAGATCTGAGTTGTTAGAGTTAAGAGTTGGAAGTATTGGTAATTATTCTCATTGTTCTTTTTGTAGTAACGGAGAAGGTACTTTTTTGCCAGAAGAAGGTTCCAATCCTTGTGTTGGACAAAAAGGGACTTTAGAAAAGTTAGAAGAATCAAGGATTGAGGTTATAGTAAAAGAAGTAGATATAGATAAAGTTGTGTCCAAAATGAAAGACATTCACTCTTATGAGGAGCCTGCTTATGATATTGTCCCTTTAAGAAATAAAGATAAAAACATTGGATTGGGTCGGTATACAGCTATTAAAGAAGAGAAATGTATTTCAGACTTTTTGTCTGTTTACTCAGGGCAGTTAAAAGGAAATTTAGATATTAATAAAAAAGTTAAAAGAATAGCTTTTTCTGGAGGCAGTGGGGCTAGTTTGGTTGGTAAGGTTGTTTCATTAGGGATAGATTTATTTATTACAGGAGATATTGATTATCATACTGCAATCGAAGCTGAAGAACAGGGACTTACTATTTTGGACATTGGACATGAACAAAGCGAAATGCCTGCAATGCATTATTTAAAACTGATACTAGCTGATAAGTTTCCTGAAATTGAATTTCTGATTTAAGTTTATACCGATATATTTAGTTTAGGAATGGCTATTGCCTTAGCGTATAGACTTCTAGCCTTTAAGCTTTTGGCAAAATGAATAGTACTGTATCCGAATTTTTTATTTAAATTATCTATTGTTTCATTAAGTTTTTCTATTTTGGATATTTTGATGTTATCTTCAAAGAGAGATAGCTGGGCGCTGTTGTCAGTTGTTAGGTCAGATAATACGCAAGCAGTTTGGCGATAGATTGTTCCTGGTATGATTAGTGAGGGAATCATGGATTCAATTAATTTGTATATTTCGTTAGCAGAGGCAGAAGGTCGAGACAGTGTTATTTTTTGACCGTTGGTAAAAAATTGCTGAGTTTTAGTCATTATTATTATTTTCGTAGCTGCTAGATTATATTTTCTGCTTTTAGCACAAGCATCTTCAATGTTTTTATATAGTTGAGACAGGATTGATTCTTTGTCTTTGGTAGGAGTAAACGTTTTTGCTTTACTTATGCTTTGATACGTTGATTTCTTTTCTGTTTTAATTTTATAGAGGTGTTCCCCTTTTAGTTCGTTGTATATTTCTCGTTCTTTTTTGTCTAAATAGCGATTTACAAAGATATAATCTTTTTTAATAAAATCATAGGCTGTATGACAATCATATTTTTTCAAGAAAGCAGCAGTGTTTTTCCCGATACCCCATACTTTTTGTATAGGAGTTCTTTGCAATAATATATGTATATTTGTGCCATCTACACATGTGATGCCAAAAGGCTTTCTGAAGTTCGAACATAATTTTGCTAATGTTTTAGAAAGGCTTACTCCAACTGATACTGATATGTTTAATTCCTCCAGTATATCTTTTTGCATTTTAATGGCGATTTCCTTATAACTACAATTGTGCATTTTTCTGAGACCTGTTATATCAGCGAAAGCCTCATCAATTGAATATTCCTCAACAGCAGGGGTATACCTTCTCATGATTGCAAAGATTTTAGTGGCAAACATTGTATATGCTTCATAGTTGCCAGCCACTATTATACATTCAGGGTATTCTCGTTTTATTTTAGCTATAGGCATTCCTCTGGTTATCCCTAGTTTTTTGGCTTCATAGCTCATAGAGGAAGCTATCCCCCGTTCTTGACCAGTGACTACAGGCTTGTCTTTAAGTAAAGGATTTAGCGCTTTTTCTACCGAAGCAAAGAAACTATCACCGTCTAGATGTAGGATCGCTTGTGGCCAATGTATAATGCTAATAGGTTGGTTATCCATATTTGCGGCAGGTACTTATAACTACACCAGCAATGTTTAGAGTTTTTTCAGGGTAAATGTCTGGATAATTTGGATTGGCAGCTTGTAGGTAAGTTTTGCCATTATTTTTACGAAGGTATTTCATGGTCCAGTCACCATCAACTTCTGCGATTACAATATCTCCGTTTTTTGCTAAACGTCCTTTTTCTACTAATACCATATCTTTTGGTAGTATACCTGCTTCTATCATAGAGTCACCCTTTACTTCTAACATAAAGGTAGAGGTGGGTTTATCTATTAAATATTCTTCTAGGGAAATTGTTCCTTGTAGTTCTTCTTCTTCGGCAGTGGGGAAACCGGCAGCTACAGAGCCTAATAGTCTGACTCTATTATGGAAGAGGGGGGTTGTGAGTAGCTTGCCGGTCGAGGGGTCTTTTTCAATAATATTGTTTTCTATTAATTTGTTTACTAAATAGACTGCGGAGTTACGTGATGAATATTTAAATAGTTCTGCTATTTCACCAAGGCTAGGTAATCTATCGTGTTTTTTATAGAAATCTCGTAGTAATACTAATGATTCTTTTATGTTCATGGGTCTATTGTACAAACGTACAACAACTATGTCAATAGTTTTTTTTTGTTAGTTGCACTAACTTATCACGTCATTCCCGCGTCTTGTCTTGGAGTAGCCTTTAGGCAAAGCCAGATAATGTCTTTTTCTAATAAAATAAATATTAAACAAATAAAATTCAAATATATATTCCTATAAAAGAATGTTTAAAAAACCACAAGTGTGGTATATTATAAGCATAATCTTAAAAAGGAAGTGATTTAGATGAGTCCTAAGGTAAATACAAAA
>JBAXBT010000097.1:0-5791 GCA_037141875.1 Candidatus Riflemargulisbacteria bacterium | reverse complement strand
GAACAAATACTTTCTTTTCTACATTTCTCCATTCTGGATCATTTTCATCTGCAATTCTAACAACTTTTTTATAAAATCTAACAAACTCAGCTTCCTTAATGAAAGGGTTTGTCTCATAAATCCCCTTCATATCGTCCATTATCCTCATTAATGCTGCAAAATCATTAGCTTTTTTAATAACCCTTGTCTGTATCCACTCATCATTAATAAGCAAGGTCATACTCACAATGCCTTCCATAACAACTTCTACTTTATATACGTGATCTTGAATATTAAACTGAAACACATCTCCGTCATGCTTCGGATGAAAAGAAACCTCTGCCATATCTTCAAGATAACCATTTATTACCTCTTCTGGATACTCTCCGTTCTCATCTTTTTTTAAAGAAAGATCCACAAAATCCTTCATTAACTTATATAACTTTAATCCTTGAAACTGTTCTTTGTGTTCGTTTCTGAAATCTAAAATGTCAGGAACAAGAGATATATTCGGCACATCTGTCATTGTCTTTGATGAGACTCCTAAGTTATGTTCTATCATATACCCCAACTCATCGGCAATTTTATATGCCTTTTGCATTCTGCTTTTTAAATATTCTTGTTGATGATCCATCTTATTTCCTTATTCCCTCTGCTTCATTAAGACCCTTCAAAATCAGCTCATTACCACGCTTCAATATTGAGGTGCCACTGTTCAGTGGATTCTCTACTCTTTCCCTAAGCTTATCCCTAGTTTGCTTTGACAAATATCCTACAGCTTGACCTACTGCCTCACCAAGAGTAGGTAATGACATTATAAGATACTCTATTGCTCTATCATAGCCTTCCCTCAATTTACTTAACAACTGCCTCACATCATTAGTGTTTTGAGCCATTGTCTGCTCATATAAAGCTAAAATCTTTAATACTGCAACGAAAGTTTCTTGTGGATTATTGTTACCGTTAATAAAATTATTTATTAGCTCATTAAACATAGCTTCGCCTTTTGAGTTACTTAAACTTAACAAACTATGTACATTTACCGAAAAAGGCTGAAATGTATCTTGTCCCCAAGAGCTTAGTTTTAAGAATGATGTCAAATACTCTAGCAAGTAACTACTAATTTTCTCGTTATCTAACAATCTTGGGCTATTCTCTGTCTGTTCTAAAACAGACTTAACTGCAACATGGCTCAGATCCTTAGCTAAAACTTCTACCGGAAGCTTGCTAATTAACAAATCTGTCCCTGGCGCACGCAATGATGGCGCCTGTGGCACAGGAAGTTTTACGCTACTACTATTTGTTAGTCTGCTTCTAATATCAGAAAAATTCTGTAATAAAACACTACTAATAGGACCTTCTTGTCCTGGTTTATTTAATCTTGAAATAATATTAGCTACTATCTTTATTTGTTTTTGTTCTGACTCTTTTTTTACTGAAGAAAGCATCTGTGGAATAATCTCCTTAGATACATTTTGATTAAATTGACCTGAGGAAATTAGTTCATCCAATAATGACAAAGACTTCTCGATTACTGTGTCTGCATCAACAGACGACATTGTTCTTATTGAATCCAGCATTGTTCGAATAAAACTACTCTTTTCTTTATCTGATAGTTTCATGCTTACTATTACTTGCTTTGATAAATCCACGAACTGCTCTATATCTTGAATGCCTTTCTCTTGAGCGATATAGCCTAAAATAACCTCTCTGTTGCTTTCTAAGATTTGAGAATTATTTAAAATAAAACTTAAAACTTTTTCAGGAAATTTAAGAGAAATTAAATCATTTATCTTCTCTTCTGTTCTAAGTTTTTGATTACTCAATATATCTACTATCTTTTGCTCTTTCCCTTTTGTCTGTTCAATATTACTAATAAGATCATGCAACGAGGTTACCTTGCCTGAAAGCAACTCTCTTTGCTCAATTGTTAATTTAGAAACCTCCACATCCTTGGAAAGCTGATCAACAACCTCTTGAAGAACATTTAGAGACAGACTATTTTTTGACTTAAACTGACTGTATACAGAACGGAATTCTTCGCTTAACTTGATTACTTTCATCGTACTAATCTGTTCTAGATTCTTCAAAACAAAATTAAAAATATCCTTCCACTCATTATCTAAAGCTTCATAAATATTATCTATAAGACTGACTACCCCATCCACGTTTTTCCCCTGAATGTCTTCAGGATTCAAACCACCCTGCCCTCTTTCTGGAATAAAATTATCAGACACAACATTCTCAACATTTGGAAAAGGAGACTGTAAAGGATTGATACTCCCTAAAACATCAACAGCTGGTATGTTCTCAATATTAAATCTCTCTGCAATTAACTTTATAACCTTAGTTTTCTCTAAAACATTCTCATCTTTATTTTTTATATCTAATGAAATATCAGGACTTGTAATAACCTCTTTTATTATCTTATTTATTTCATTCTCACTTCTTGGAATAGGAGAATATTTCACAAGCTCAAAAATATCAGCCATCTTGTCTTTAAAAATATCTTCCTTAATATTATATTTTTTCGCTAATGTTTCCATCAAAACCATAGCCTTAACTAATGATTTATTTGCTTTTTCTGCTGGCACTATTGCAACCGCTCCTAATAATTCCTCCACCACCTGAATCTTCTCAACACTCTTCATGATATCTTCCATAACATTGCTTGATAGAATTTGGAACTCTGCTTTATCCTTTGTCTTAATCCTATCTTCTTGTAGTAAATAACCTATTATTGCTTGCATGTTCTCGTCGCCATTCATTGTATTTTTGATTACAACTGGGTTTTCTTTTACATATCTAACGAAGGCTATAGGGTTGTTTAACTTTATCAACTGCTCTAACTTGTCCTTAGCAAAGACATCACTACTAAATATCTTTGCAAGACTCCCATCCTTGCTCTTAGTGAGACTTATTGTTTCTAACGTTGTCTTTAGTCCTGTAAGTGCTTCTTGTATTTGACCCTTCAACTTTGGATCTTTTTCTGTCTTGCTTAATCCCTGAAGAACAGTTACTACTTCTAATAATTTTTCTATGCTCTCCTTGCTCTTAAGATCATTCTTGCTGACCTGCTTGATTAGCTCTGGTGATATTGGTAATTGTTGTTTTATTTGCTCAAGTGCCTTCACTATTTTGGTCACTGCTTCTTTTTCATCTTTGATTATTTGCTCAGAGTTCTTCTTGCTATTATCTACAAAAGGAGAGAAGAAAGATTCTATAGCTTTCTGTATATCATCTACTGACTGCCATGATGGCACCTGTGACTTTGCCTCAATTTCTGACAGCTCATTGGCTGACTGCTTAGCCTGAGCTACCTCCGGAGTACTGTTGATGTTTTCTATCTGAAAATTGCTCCTTTGAGCTGGAGTAACTGACGCTGCAGCAACAGCAGAAGCAACTACCTGTTCAGAAGAATCTTTTTGTTTTTCAATTTGAAGATTTTGTACCTTTAAATGTTCTAATTGTTTCTTTATTAAAGGCATTTCTTCAGCTATCAACTTCACAACCTTTGTCTGCGCTAAGGATTCCTTTGCTTTATCCATATGTGAAATACTTGTTGGGTCAGATAATGCTCCTATCATAATATCAAGTACTTCTTTATCATTACGAGGCACAGGATTTTCTTTCACCGCCTGCACCAAACTAGGAATTTGTTTTTTTACATCTGATTGATCAACTATCTCTCTTTTCGCCATTTCTTCAAGTAAGACTATTCCCTTTACTAACGTCTGATCTGCATTATCCTTAGGTATATTTGTAAATGTGGAAGCTAATTCTTCTACTATCTTCTCTGACGATATAGCACTTCTCATTTCCTTAATTGCTTCCATTGATAAGGTATTAAATTCCGCTACATCTTTTTGCTTTACCTTTGATTCTTGCATAATATAACTCATTAAAGATTTACGATTATTTTCCCCAAGCAAAGGTTCTTTCATTACTACAGGATTTTCTTTAATGTATCTAGTCACCGCAATAGGATTCTTTAGCGACAACAGTTGTGCTGTCTTTTCCTCCACCGGTGCTGAACTATTAAATATCTTAGCGAGATTACCATCCTTACTCTTGGTAAGACTAATTGTTTCAAGTGTTGTCTTAAGTTCTGTTAAAGCTTCTTGAATTTTAATCTTCAACTTTGGATCTGTTTCTTTCTTGCTTAATTCTTTAAGAACATCTACCACTTCCACCAACTTTTCAATACTCTCCTTGCTCTTTAGGTCATTCTTGCTTACCTGTTTAATAAGTTCCGGAGCTATTGGTAATTGCTGTTTTATTTGTTCAAGCGACTTTACTACTTTGGTCACTGCTTCTTTTTCGTCTTTGACTATTTGCTCTGGACTCCTCTTACTATTATCTACAAAAGGAGAGTAAAAGGATTCTATAACTTTCTGTATATCATCAACTGACTGCCAAGCTGGAGTTTGTGTTTTCCTCTCTATTTCAGTTAATTCATTAGCAGTTTGTTTAGCCTGTGCAACTTCAGGGGTACTATTTATATTCTCTATTTGAAAGTTGCTCCTCTGAACAGGAGTAACTGATGCTGCTGCAACAGCAGAAGACACAACTTGTTCAGAAGTATCCTCTTGCTTCTTTATTTGAAAATCTTTTATCTTTAACTTCTCTATTTGCTTTTTTATCTCCGGCATTTCTTCTGCTATCATCTTCACCACAGTTGTTTGGTCCATAATTGTTTCTGACTTATTAATATTTTCAACAATACTTGGATCAGACAATATCCCTGCCATAATGTTTAATACTTCTTGTTCATTACGTGGCACTGGGTCTTGGGTCATTGATTGCACTAAACTTGGAACTTGCTTCTTAACATCTGCAGCTTTTACTGTCTCGCCTTTCACCAACTGCTCTAATAAAACTATTCCTTTAACCAAAGACTCTGATGCCTTCTCTGGTGGCATGTTGGAAATAGTTGATGCCAATTCCTCAACCATCTTTTCTGAAGAAACAGCACTCCTCATATCTTTAATTGCTGACATTGCTAAACTATTAAATTCCTCTACATCCTTTGGTTTTACCCTGTTTTCTTGTAAAACATAACTCATTAAGGTCTTACGATTATTCTCTCCGAACAAAGGCTCTTTCATTACAACTGGGTTTTCTTTGACATACCTAGTTACTGCTACAGGATTATTTAGAGACATAAGTTTCGCTAGTTTTTCCTCTACTGGTGCTGTACTGTTAAATATCTTAGCTAATTGACCATCCTTACTCTTGGTAAGACTAATTGTTTCTAATGTTGTCTTTAGTTCTGTTAATGCTTCTTGTACTATAACTTTTGCCCTTGGATCCTTCTCTGACTTATTTAATTCCTTTAACACCTCTACCACTTCCATAAGCTTCTCCATGCTTTCCTTACTCTTTAGGTCATTCTTGCTAACCTCTTTAATAAGGTCTGGTGATATTGGTAATTGTTGTTTTATTTGCTCAAGCGACTTTACAACCTCACTGACTGCTTCCTTTTCTTCCTTTGCTAATTGTGCTGAATTCTTTGTACTCTTATCTACAAATGGATTGTGAAATGCTTCGATAACTTTTGTCATATTATCTAATGACTGACTAATTGTCGTTTGTATTTTCCTAGTTATCTCTGATAGTTCATTTGCTGACTGCTTAGCCTGTGCAACCACAGGAGTACTATTTATGTTATCTATCTTCACATTACTAGTGGCTGCTAATACTGAACCAGCAGAGGCAGCAGCAGCATCTACTATAGGATCATTGGAGGAGTCAGTTGCTGCTTGTACTAGGAAATCGTTTTTTACTGCTGATGGGTCATCCATTCTCATCT
>JBAXBT010000096.1:0-5817 GCA_037141875.1 Candidatus Riflemargulisbacteria bacterium | reverse complement strand
GATGATGAAAAAGAAGAAGAAGAACAAAAGATGGATTTGGATACTACTAAAGGTATTTTTGGTGATATTGCTCATGATGTTGAATCAATATTAAATAAATCTTTTGAGCCAATTGAAGAAACAGAAGAATTAGAGGAAGTAGAATAATCAGAACAAATAGTAGAAATCATAGAAATAGAACCAACTATAACAGAAATAGAATTAGAAATAGAAGAAGACGATAAGCCTGATTATATTTATGAATATGAAAAGCTTGAAGATAATAATACATTTACAAATTATGTTCAAAATGACACAATTAATATAGAAGAAAATTATCCGGATATAGAAGAGAATAAAGGAATAGAGATGGGAAAGACCACTTTAAATTATAATGATTTTTCTGATGCTATGAATCAGGAATATATAAATGTTAAGAAACTTGATTTTCCTGAGATTAATAACCAACTTTCCGGTTCTAAGTTTAAGGTAGATTTGTTTTCTAATATTCCTGTTACTATAGATGTTTATTTGGGTAAAACAACCCTTTCATTAAAAGATGTGCATGAGCTTTCTAAAGGTTCTGTGATTGAACTAGATAAGTTTTATGGTGAACCGCTTGAGCTTAAAATTAATGGTGAGTTAATTGCTACAGGCGAGGTTGTTTCCATTGATAATAAGTATGGAATAATGATAAAAGACATAGTTAAGTCGTAATTATGATTCAACAATACATTCAGATTTTTTTATCTTTAATAGCAATAGTGGGAATATTATATTTCGTTTACTACGTGCTGACTAAAATACCTGGAAATAATGTAATAAATAAGAAAAATAAAAGAATACATTTCATTGAACAAATGTTTTTAAGTCCAGGTGTAGTAACATATTTAGTTCGAGTTGATGAACAAGAATTTTTACTAGGAGTAAGTAATAAAACCATTAATTTTATACAACCTTTAAAAGGAATAGTTGATTTTGCTACTGTGCTAAAAGATAAGGAACAAAACACAGATAAAATAGCAGATGAAATCTTGGAGAAATCCATAGAGAAAAAGGGAATATTTAAAAATAAAGTAAAAGCAAATACTAAGGATAGTAAAGATGGATCTAGCTAATTTAGTAAATACTCCACTTCAGTTCAGCAGTTCTGTTAACTTGATGCTGTTTTTGTCGCTTATATCTTTTGCGCCTTTCTTTTTGATCTCAGTAACTTCTTTTCTAAGGATAACGATTGTCTTTGGTATGCTTAGGAGTGCGCTCGGAACTCAACAGTCTCCACCGAATATGGTAATAGTTTCTTTGGCACTTTTTATGACTATTTTTATTATGTCACCTGTTTGGAATGATATAAATATCAATGCTATAAAACCATATGTTAGTGGGAAAATTACTCAAGCTAGAGCAATAGAAATAGGCTCAAAACCGTTGAGAGAATTCATGTTTAAACAAACAAAAGAGACAGATCTTGCTTTGTTCGCCCAGTTTTCAGGGCTAGACCTAAAAAAGATTAAATCTAAAGACGATATCCCGACATTTGTTTTAATTCCTTCTTTTATGATAAGTGAGCTAAAGACAGCTTTTATAATTTCTTTTGTAATTTTTTTGCCTTTTATACTAGTAGATCTTTTGGTAGCCAATATCCTTCTGTCCTTGGGTATGATGATGCTTTCTCCAGTAATGATATCTTTGCCTTTTAAGATATTATTATTTGTTTTAGTTGATGGTTTTAATTTAATTTCAAGAGGACTGATGCAAAGCTATCTTGGCTAAGTATTTTTTCATTTTTCTTTTCTTCTTCAATTTAATATTTTGTTCTATTGGAGAGCCTTCAAAGATTATTTTTAGTAATGAACCAGAAAATATCTATAAAGCAGGAACAATTTTAGATGTTCAAATTACTGGAAGCTATCGATTATTTTTTTCACATTCAAATCGTTCAGGTGAAAAGGGAGATGTTTTTGTAAGGATAACATCTTCAGAAGATAATAAAGTACAATTCCGTAGTTCTTTTGCTGGTCCTAATAAAAGTGAACTTTATGTAGGAAAGCTTTTAGGTGAAAGATTCCTTGTTAATTATAATACTTTGCAGGAATCAAAATTGCCATATGAATGGACGGTGAAGTTTCCAAATCAGGATGTTTTATCAGGGATGATCGATGTTTTTCCTGAAAATAGTAATGCTGTCTGTAGGATTCAGGTATATTTTAAAGAAGAATCATTGATAGCGTTTGATGAAAGTAAATATATTTTCCAAAATAAGACAATAACGAAGAGAGTTAAGATATCAAATGCAGACATTCGATATAATTTAAAGATAGCTGAGGAATCAGATTATATTACTAATGGCAAATATTCATTAATCGGGAATTACGGTATATTTTATGAGTATCTCCTCGAGTTCTCAGAAATCGGCGAATATCAGTTGTTGTTTACTGCGAATGGTGGGCCTGCTTCTTGTGTTTTTTTATTGGATGGTAAGCTATTTAGTGTATATAGTAATGACAGCAAAAAGATAGGTAGATTTAAGGTAGAACGACCAGGATTAAAGAAACTTATTACCTTTCCTTTGCCTGGATCTAACTATCCTTCCACCGTTACAATTGTCAAAGAAAGGGTGTATACTAATTAGTCATGGATCTTAATATAGCGACAGATTATTTACGTCAGGCAATAGCCCTTCAGCTTACTTTAGTTCTTCCTGTTGTAGGTACTGGGTTAGTAGTTGGGCTTATAATTTCATTATTTCAAGCAGTTACGCAGATTCAGGAACAGACTCTAACGTTTGTACCTAAGATGATTGTCGTATTCTTGGTTATATCTATCGGTTTCCCTTGGATGGCTTCAAGTCTTTCGGCTTGGGTTATTACTGTGTGGTCCGCAATCCCAAATATGTAAATGATTATCGACGGACCAAGTCTTCTTTTATTTATGTTTATATTAGCAAGGGTAATTGGTTGTTTTATCCTGATGCCTTTTTTCAGTGAAAGATCTATTTCTCAGATGATAAAACTTATACTTGCTATTTGGGTAAGCGTAATCCTTTTTTATACAATACCTAAGACAGTTCTTATACCACAACATTATTTAGAGATGATAATAGCCTTTCTTAATGAGTTTATGCTTGGCCTTTTTATAGGACTTATTGCTAGGTTTATATTTTATGGGATTCAATTATCTGGGTCTTTGATGGATATGCAACTCGGATTAAGCGTAGCAGCAGCCTTTGATCCTTCCACAGGTAGTCAAGAAACAATTATGAGTAGACTTATGTATATGACTGCAATAGTTATTTTTTTACTTATTGATGGACATCACCTTTTATTGACTGGGCTGTTCGAGAGTTTTAAGGCTATCCCTTTATTTAGTGAAACCACCTATCCTTTAGGCTTGCAGATGCTAGGTGATTTAGGAGCAAAGATGTTTTTTATTGCAGTTACTATTTCTATGCCAATAATAATTATTATTTTTATGTTAGATTTTTCTTTGGGACTATTAGCAAGACTTGCTCCACAGGTTAATGTTTTCTTTTTAGGTTTTCAAATTAAGCCGATGCTAGGTACGTTTATTTTCCTATTAATGATACCCACCATAGTAAGTAAGATAGTGGTTATTATGGACGATTTGGCTATACAAATAGTAAACTTTTTTCATTCTATAGTGGTGTTGTAAAATGGGTGATCAGGGAGATAAAACCGAAGAACCAACGCCTCATAAACTAAGAGAAGCAAGAAAAAAAGGTCAGGTCGTAAAGAGTAAAGAGATAACAACTGCTTTTTTGTTTTTTGCTTCATATTATGCGCTTAGATCTTTTTTGCCTAAGATGTGGAAAGACGTAACTGATTATTTTGTTTTAACGCTTACAGCAGCTAGGGAAGAGTTAACTGTTATTTCAGCAACAAAGTTACTTGAGAAAGGTTATCATGTTTTATTGTCTTCACTTTTGCCAATAATGCTTATATGCTTTTTTGTCGCTATTATGTTGGAGTTTTTACAATCTGGGTTTAATTTTTCTACGGAACCACTTATGCCAAAACTTAGTAAACTTAATCCTATTGAAGGGTTTAAAAGGATATTTTCAGTTAAAGGTCTTTTTGAATTAGCTAAATCTATGATTAAGATGGGGCTTATAGTTTTTATTATGTACAAAGCAATTTATCCTATTTTGCCAGAGTTAATGGAAACAGCCAACATGCCTATTTTGGGAGCAGTAGCTATGGCTGGAAAGTTAGCTTTTGATATAGCCATTAGAGTGGGAATGTTTTTCTTGGCAGTAGCCGCTTTGGATTATTTTTGGCAGAGAGCTCAATTTATGAAACAAATGAGGATGAGTAAGCAAGAGATAAAAGACGAATACAAAAAACTTGAGGGAGATCCGCTAATTAAACAAAGACAAAGGGATATGGCATTAGCATTATCTGGTGGCAGGCAGTCAAAGGGGGCTGCTGGCGCTGATGCAGTTGTAACCAATCCAACCCACATAGCTGTTGCAATTAAATATGATGCAGATACAATGAAAGCACCGGAAGTTGTTGCTAAAGGAAGGATGCTTATAGCCGAGGAGATAAAGAGAGTTGCTGACGAGAACTACATTTATATTTTAGAGGACAAAGTGCTTGCCTGGGATTTATTTAATACTACAGATGTTGGACAAGAGGTCCCTTCGGATATGTATACTGAAGTAGCAGAACTCCTTGCACTTGTGTATGAGATCAAGAGAAAAAGAAAGAAAAGAAATGAATTTACAAAGGATAAAACAAAAGAGCCAAAGGATTCAGCAGAGGTGAAAGATGAAACATCTAAATAAACTTGTATGGCCATTAGTTATCATTTTGCTTTCTTTGAGCGGAATTTTTATTTATGAGCAAGGTAGGGAAAAAAGTGTGCAGATTATTGAGAGAGTTGAGGAAGCAAAGTTCACTAACAAAAAGTTAGTTGTCCAGGTTGATGGAGCAGTAAAGAATCCAGGAGTTTATCAGGTCACTGAGAATACTCATTTATACGAAATTTTATTATTAGCAGAACCTTTGCCAGACGCAGATTTACAGAAATTTAATTTGGCTGAGGTGATTAAGGATGGAAGTTTGTTTAGAATACCGTCGACCAAGAAAGAAGTTAAGAAGACAGTCAAGATAGTGACAGTTAAGAAAGGCAGTGTTGTTGTTAATATTAATAAAGCAGGAGTTAATGAACTTAGTCAAATACCAGGGATAGGAATAAGTTATGCTGAAAGTATTATTAATTATAGGAATGAAAAAGGATACTTTAATGAGTTAAAAGATTTGTTAAATGTTAAGGGAATTGGGGAAGCTAAGTTAAAAGCTATGGAGCAGTATATAACTCTGGATTAGAATAAGGATTATTATGGTAAGTGAAAAAAAGATAGAAAAACGTATTAAAGAGTTAGTTAGTGAGATTAAAGAACATAATCAAAGCTACTATGATAAAGATTCTCCCCTTATAACAGACTTTGAGTATGACATGAAGTTAAAGGAGCTTGCTTATCTTGAGGAGAATTTTCCTCATTTAGTGTTTGTTGATTCTCCTTTAAATAAAGTTGGTGGAACTGTTTCTGCTTCATTTCAAAAGGTTACACACCAAGTGCCTATGCTTAGTTTGGCAAACTCATATTCTAAACAAGAGATAATCGATTTTGACTCTAGAGTTACAAAGTCACTTCTTAAAGAAGTAGATGAGCTTAAAGAGTTACGATATTGTTGTGAGTTAAAAATGGATGGGCTTGCCGTTAGCCTTATTTATAAGGATGGGTTGTTGTATAAAGCTATTACTAGAGGTGATGGAAAGATTGGTGAAGATGTTACTGAGAA
Source organism: Candidatus Riflemargulisbacteria bacterium (assembly GCA_037141875.1). Classification (GTDB taxonomy): domain Bacteria; phylum Margulisbacteria; class Riflemargulisbacteria; order GWF2-35-9; family DYQY01; genus DYQY01. Next base: position 10 of record JBAXBT010000096.1, on the reverse strand, counting down.
TATTAAGAGG